>JALYHR010000017.1 GCA_030776465.1 Pseudomonadota bacterium | reverse complement strand
ACCAGGGTAAAGGCCACGGCGAGCACGAAGAGGGGACGAATGACGCGTTCGCTGGGCATGGAATTTCACCGTTGAGGCGGGTCTTGCGGCTGCTCTTGCCGTGAACCTCGGCGAAAAGCAATTCGGTTGCCGAGTCCCGTGTTGATTGCTGCGAAGCAGCAGTGCGTGGTGAAATGTTATTGAATTTCTCCCCGAAACAGGGAGGGGGACCAGCGAAGCTGGTGGAGGGGCACGGGCGGCAAGGCGCAACGGTCGAATGGAGTGCCATGACGATGGTGCCCCTCCACCATCCTGCGGATGGTCCCCCTCCCCGTTTCGGGGAGGAATTGGCTATCTGCACTTGCCCTCACCCCCATTTAGTACAACCTGTCATCATGACCGCGAAAAAATCCCCCGTTCGCCTGATCCTGCGCTGGGTGCTGGGGCTGTTCTATCTGGCGGCGGGGATCATCCATCTGCGATCTCCCAAGGGCTTCATCGCGATCACGCCGCATTGGGTGCCCGACATCCCGCTGGTGATCGCGCTGACCGGCATGGCCGAGATTGCCGGGGCGCTGGCGCTGCTGCTGGTGCCGCCCCTGCGCAAGGCAGCGGCGATCGGGCTGGCACTCTATGCGATCTGCGTGTTTCCCGCTAACATCAACCAGGCGATCAACGATATCCCGATGGGCAGCCACCACATGAGCTGGTGGTACCACGGCCCGCGCCTGTTGATGCAGCCGGTGCTGGTGTGGCTAGCGCTGTGGGTGGGGGATGTGATTGACTGGCCGTTTGGGCGGGGAAATGCGTAGGGCCGGTTTGTAGATCAAGTGTCTGAAATGGGGTGGAAAGCGGTCACTCGTTCAAGCTGCCCGCGCGAACGCCTTGACCTTGATTGCACCCTCATGCGCTCGCGCCTGGGCGAGTTCGTAGCTGATCTGCATGCGCAGCAGCGTGTCGGCCTTCACCCCAAAGGCTTTCTCGAACCTGATGGCCATGTCGGCGGACAGGCTGGCGTTGCCATTGAGCAGATTGCTTAAAGCCTGACGCGACACGCCGAAATGTTCGGCCAGCGCCGTCACACTGACGCCCGCAGGCTCCACGATTTCCGATTTCAGCCAGCCGCCGACATGGACCGTGAGCGAGGGATGCATTTTAAGCGCCATGATAATCCTCCAGGTCAAGATCGCGATGAGCCAAATGCCCTCCTCCTCTGAAGGGGAGGGGCCGGGGGTAGGGTTTCTCGTCTGGACGCGACGTTGGACCTGGACGAGAGACCCCACCCCCACCCCTCCCCTGAAGGGGAGGGGCCAGAGCATGCCGGTATCTGAAACCCCTCAATTCGCGGGCAGATAAATCTCGCTGCCCTGTTCCTTGAACTTCTCCGACATCTCGGCCATCCCGGCTTCTGCGTCTGCAACAGCGACGAAGCTTTCCACTCCGGCGTTCTGTTTCGCGGCGAAGTCGCGCACTTCCTGGGTGATCTTCATGCTGCAGAACTTGGGCCCGCACATCGAGCAGAAATGCGCCGTTTTAGCCCCTTCGGCGGGCAGCGTCTGGTCGTGGTATTGCTCGGCGGTTTCGGGGTCGAGCGACAGGTTGAACTGGTCGCGCCAGCGGAAGTCGAACCGTGCGCGCGACAGGGCATCGTCGCGCAACCGTGCCGCCGGGTGGCCCTTGGCAAGATCGGCGGAATGCGCGGCCAATTTATAGGTCACAACGCCGGTTTTCACGTCATCGCGGTCGGGCAGGCCAAGGTGTTCCTTCGGCGTGACGTAGCACAGCATGGCGGTGCCGAACCAGCCGATCATGGCGGCGCCGATGCCGCTGGTGATATGGTCATAGCCCGGCGCGATGTCGGTGACGAGCGGCCCCAGCGTATAGAACGGCGCCTCGCCGCAGACCGCCAACTGCTTGTCCATGTTCTCCTTGATCTTGTGCATCGGCACGTGGCCGGGGCCTTCGATCATCACCTGGACGTCTTGTGCCCAGGCGCGCTTGGTCAGCTCGCCCAGCGTGTACAGCTCGGCGAACTGCGCCTCGTCATTGGCGTCGGCGTTGGAGCCGGGGCGCAGGCCATCGCCCAGCGAATAGGCGATGTCATAGGCCTTCATGATCTCGGTGATCTCGTCGAACCGTTCATACAGGAACGATTCCTTGTGATGCGCCAGGCACCATTTGGCCATGATCGAGCCCCCGCGTGAGACGATGCCGGTAACGCGCTTGGCGGTCATCGGGATGTAGGGCAGCCGCACTCCGGCGTGGATGGTGAAATAATCGACGCCTTGCTCGGCCTGTTCGATCAGCGTGTCGCGGAACATTTCCCACGTTAAATCCTCGGCCACGCCGCCGACCTTTTCCAGCGCCTGATAGATCGGCACGGTGCCGATCGGCACGGGCGAATTGCGGACGATCCATTCGCGGGTGTCATGGATATTGCGCCCGGTCGACAGATCCATGACGGTGTCGGCGCCCCAGCGGATCGACCACACCATCTTGTCGACTTCGTTGGCGACGTCGGATGCGACTGCCGAATTGCCGATATTGGCGTTGATCTTGACCAGGAAATTGCGGCCGATCGCCATCGGTTCGGATTCGGGATGGTTGATGTTGCTGGGGATGATGGCCCGGCCGCGAGCGACTTCATCGCGGACGAATTCGGGCGTCACATAGTCGGGAATCGACGCCCCCCAGTCCTGCCCGTCGCGTTCCAGTCTGCCCTTGAGTTCGGCGCGGCCGATGTTTTCGCGCAGCGCGACATATTCCATTTCCGGGGTGATGATGCCTTGCCGCGCGTAATGCATCTGGCTGACATTGTGGCCCGGCCTAGCGCGCAACACCTGGCGGCGCACGTTCGGAAAGGCGGGCACGCCGCCCGAGCGGTCGGGCCCCAATTGGCCGTTGTCCTCGGGCTTGACCTCGCGCTGGGTGACTTCCTCGACGTCGCCGCGCGCGCGAATCCAGTCGCGGCGCAACTCGTGAAGCCCGGCGGCGATGTCGATGGTCACGGCGGGGTCGGTGTACGGCCCGGAAGTATCATAGACGCGCAGCGGCGGCTCGTTGGCCGAAGCTTCCAGCGGAATCTCGCGCATGGCGACGTTGAGCGGTCCGACATGGATCTTGCGCGATCCCCGGATCGGACCGGTGGTAACGCCTATTTCGAGCTTGGAATTGATGTCGGCCATGGGATGCTCCTCGATCGGAAAGTCCAGCAGGAACGTGGGGGGAATCGCGCTGTATTTTGCGCAGACCCTCCCTCCGCCCGTGCTAACGGGTTCAGGTTCAACGGGTCGGACGCCGCGACGCGTCCCTCTCAGCCTTGGCCGTTCACCCCACATCGGGCGGCCCGAGCGCTGGCTCCCCGGGGAAAGCGCGATGTTAGGGCGGGCGGCACGGCTAGTAAAGGGTGAACGCAGTTTGGTTGGGGTTAGGGTTTGGCCGGTTAGGGTCTGGCCGGTTGCAGTCTGGCTGCATAGACCCTACAGTTCGCTTATGCACGCTGCGGAGACCATCGCCGGCGGATCCCAGCGCGTATCGACGCCGCGCGCCCGCGCATCAAACATGAGGCGCGTTTGCGTGATCGGCGCGGGGCTGGGCGGGCTGGCGCTGGCTCTACGCTTGCAATCCGCCGGGATCGATACGACGCTGGTCGAGGCGCTCGACCGGCCCGGAGGCTGCGCCCGTGGCTGGCAGGCGGACGGCTTCAGTTTCGATACCGGGCCCGCGGTGATCAATGATGCCGCCGCGCTGCGCGAACTGTGGCATTTGTCGGGGGCGGACATGGCCAGCGACGTGCAACTGCTGGCTGTGTCGCCGCAATGCCGGTTCAGCTGGCCTGATGGTTCGCACTTCGATCTGGTCGCCGATGAAGCCCTGCTGCGCGCGCAGATTGCCCGTCTCGCGCCCGGCGATCTGGCCGGTTATGAGGAATATTCGGAATACGCCGCACAAGTGCAGGCAGAGGGTTTGCGCCATGCTGCGGCCAGCAATTATCTGCGTATAATCAACATTGTGCCGTCGCTGCCCGCGCTGCTGCGGCTGCAATTCTGGCGGTCGCTGCATGGGCGAATAGCGGGGCTGGTGAAATCCGACAAGCTGCGCCAGATTCTGTCGAGCGCAACATTGATGGTGGGCGGCAATCCACAGACCGTCAGCGCGACATACGCCGTCCTGCATCAGCGCGATAAAGTCAGCGGCTTGTGGTATCCCAGGGGCGGCATCGGCGAGTTGACGGCGGCGATGGCGGGGTTGTTCCAACGGCTGGGCGGGACATTGCGGCTCGGCGATGCAGCGGTGCAGGTCCATACTCTGGGCAACAGGGCCAGCGCAGTGGAATGCGCCAGCGGCTGGCGCGAACATTTCGACGCGGTCGCCAGCGATGGCGACTTGATGCATACCTATCGCGACTTGCTGGGCAGCAGCATTCGCGGCCCCGCCATGGCGCGACGGCTGGCCCGGAAAAGCTGGTCGCCCGGCTTGTTCGTGGTGCATTTCACGCTGGATGGGGCGTGGCCGGGGATCCCTCATCAATCATTGCTGCTGGGGCCGCGTTATGAGGCGCTGCTTGACGATATATACCGGTTTGGGGTGCTGCCGCGCGACGGCATGATCCTGTTGTCGCATCCGACGGTGACCGATCCATCGGTGGCGCCTGCGGGCAAAAGCCTGTTTCGGGCGGTGATGCCGGTCGCCAACATGGGCAAGCTGCCGATCGACTGGGCTGATGTCGGGCTGCGGCTGCGGCGGCGGATACTGGATGAGGTCGGCCTGCGTTTCATTCCCGATATTCACGACCGTGTCATAGACTGCTGGCACACTACCCCGCACGATCATGCCGTCAGCCTCAACGCCTGGGCAGGCAGCGCCTTCAGCGTGGAGCCGCTGCCCAGCCAGAACGCCTGGCTGCGCACCCGCCAGCGCGATGCGGTGATCGCGAACCTGTACCTGGTCGGCGCAGGCACCCAGCCCGGTGCGGGCCTGTCGTCGGTGTTGGCAGGCGCGCAGGGGGTGGCCACGCTGATTCTGGAGGATATGGCAAAGTGACCCAGCCGCTGCACGAAATAAAGCGACTGGCGGTCTATTGCGGTGCGGCTACACCGCGCGATCCGCGCTATATCGCACTGGCGCGGCATGTCGGCGATACGCTGGCGCGCCGAGGCATTGGCGTGGTTTATGGCGGCGGCCGGCAAGGGCTGATGGGCGCGGTGGCGGACGCGGCGCTGGCTGCGGGTGGCGAGGTGATCGGGATCATTCCGCAAGCGCTGGAGATTGCGGAAATTGCCAATCGCGCCTGCACCGAATTGCACGTCGTGCGCGGCATGCATGAACGCAAGCAGGCGTTCACCGACTTGTCCGATGGTTTCCTGACCCTTCCCGGCGGCGTCGGCACGATGGACGAACTGTGGGAAGCGGTCAGCTGGGCGCAGCTTGGCTATCATGCCAAGCCGGTCGGCTTGCTCAATGCCTTTGGTTATTACGGCGGGCTGCTCGGTTTTTTCGAGGCTATGGGCGAAGCGGGCTTCGTTCGTCCAGCGCATCGCGGATTGATCATCGCCGAAACCGAGCTTGACCCGTTGCTGGCGCGCATGGCGGCGCATGTCCCGACAACTCCGCTCATTCACATGGGCGCCGAAGATTTGTGATCATTCCGGCACCAGAGTTTTTCCGGTTAAGACGGCACCAGCCCGCGCGATCAACCCTGCGGTTTTTGCGGGTAGTTCAGCCGGCGAAACAGCCGTCCCCGTTCGCTGAACAAGACCGCGATCATCGCGATGCTGCCGGCCGCCAGCAGCGCCATCGCCAGCGGGCGCGCAGTGCCGTCATAGGCTTGCCCGATCAACGAGCCCAGCACCGAGGCCAGCACCATTCGGATGAAAGCTTGCGCCGAGGCGGCAGCGCCCGCCGACTTGGCAAAGGGCTGCATTGCGATCGAGTTGAAATTCGCGCCGACAAAACCCATCAGGCACATATTGACGGTCATCATGGGGACGAAACTCCATAGCGTTTCATGGCCACTGCTGGCCAGCGCCAGTTGCGTCAGGCTGGCGGCGATATAAACGATCAGCGCCAGATGCGACACGCGCCGCGCGCCGAACCGCTCGACAATGCGCGAATTGATGAAGTTGGTCGTGGCCATGACCAGCGCCATGCCGCCGAACACCGCCGGAAAGCGGGTGCCCGCGCCGAAATGCTCGGCCACCAATTGCTGCGCGCTGTTGATATAGCCGAACAATGCGCCTTGGATGATGGCCATGCCCAGGACATAGCCGATGGCGCTGCGCGTGGTCAGGATGCGGTGCATACCGCGGGCAATCGCTGCTGGGTGGATCGTCTGGCGGTGACCGGGGTGCAGCGTTTCGGGCAGGCGAAACCATGTCCAGACCAGCACGATCGCGCCCAGCGCCGCCATCAGCCCGAAAATCCAGCGCCAGCCCGCCACCAGCAAAACTGCCTGGCCCAGGGTCGGCGCAATCATCGGGACGATCATGAACACCATCGAGATCGTCGATTGCAGCCGCGCCATGCGGTCGCCGTCATAGCGGTCGCGGATGATCGCGGGCGGCAGCACCGTCAGCCCCGCCGAGGCCAGCCCCAGCAACGCCCGCGTCACCAGCAGCGCGTTGAATGTCGTGACCAGCGCGGCGGCGATGGTCAGAACGATATAGCCCGTAATACAGCCGATCACCACCCGCCGACGCCCGAAACGATCCGCCAGCGTGCCGGGCACCAGCGATCCGACCCCGGCAAAGACCAGGAACAACCCCACCACCAATTGCCGCTGATTATCGCTGGTCGCGCCCAGATCGTGTGAAATCCGCGCCAGCGCCGGCAACATCGCGTCGATCGCCAGCGCCTGCAACGCCTGCAACATCGCCATCAACGCCACGAATTCACGCGGCCCGATGGTCCATGAGTGAGGCCCCGTGACAATTTCGGAGGGTGGCGGCGAGGAGAGCGAATCCATGGCCGCGCTCATGGCGGGAGTCGGCGGTGAAGGCCAGCGGATCGTGCGGCGATAGGCAAGCAGAATGCCCAAAAAGATGGGCTATCGCGCGCGCACTAAAACCAGGCCAACACGCGGTTTCCTACAAGCTGTCCAAAAACGCAGCCATCTCGCCATGCCGCTGCCCGGAAAGGCTGGCAGCGATGCTTGACGGAAAGGGGGGCATCCGCAAAGGAGACCGGCACGAATCGCCCCGACCTGGGCGAAACTCCGGAGGCTTGGTTGATGAGCGAAGCTGGCATTAAGTTGCAACCCATGGCCGACGCCATCCGCGCATTGGCGATGGATGCCGTGCAGCAGGCCGGCTGCGGCCACCCCGGCATGCCGATGGGCATGGCCGACGTGGCGACGGTGCTTTATTCGCGTTTCCTGAAGTTCGATCCCACAGCGCCGCGCTGGCCGGATCGCGACCGTTTCGTGCTGTCGGCGGGGCATGGCTCGATGCTGACCTACGCGCTGCTGTATCTGACCGGATACGCCGCGCCGACGATGGCCGATATCCGCAATTTCCGCCAATTGCACAGCCCTTGCGCGGGCCATCCCGAAAATACCGAGCTGGCCGGTGTCGAATGCACCACCGGGCCGCTGGGGCAGGGGCTGGCGATGGCAGTGGGCATGGCGCTGGCCGAACGGCATCTGAATGCACGTTTCTGCGACGATCTGGTCGATCACCGCACCTGGGTCGTGGCGGGCGATGGCTGCCTGATGGAAGGCATCAACCACGAAGCGATCGGGCTGGCCGGGCATCTCAAGCTGGGCCGGATGATCGTATTGTGGGACGACAACCGCATCACCATCGACGGCTCGATCGAATTGTCGTCAACTGAGGATATCCCCGGGCGCTATCGGGCGTCGGGCTGGCATGTCGAGGCCTGCGACGGGCACGATTTCGACGATATTGCCCGCGCCATGGCAGCGGCGATTGCCGACGACCGCCCCTCGCTGATAGCCTGCCGCACGGTGATCGGCAAAGGCGCGCCGACCAAACAGGGCACCCATCACGCCCATGGCGCGGCTCTGGGTACAGACGAAATCGCTGCGGCCCGGCTGGGGCTGGGCTGGACCGCTCCCCCGTTCGAAGTGCCAGCCGACATCCTGGCCGACTGGCGTTTGCTGGGCGTCCTGGGCGGCGCCGCGCGCGCCGCATGGGAACAACGGGTTCACGCCGATGCCAATGGCGCCGAACTGCTGCGCGCGATGGCAGGCGAACTGCCGCCAGTACAGAGTCTGATGCAGGCCTATCTCGACAGCCTGATCGCCAAGCCGCCCAAGGTGGCGACGCGCAAGGCCAGCGAAATGGCGCTGGAAGTGCTGACTGCGGGCATCCCCGATATGATCGGCGGCTCGGCGGATTTGACCGGCTCGAACAACACCAAAACCAAGGCAACCGCGACACTGTCACGGGACAATTACGCCGGGCGCTACGTCAATTACGGCATCCGGGAATTCGGCATGGCAGCGGCGATGAACGGGCTGGCGCTGCATGGCGGTATCGTACCCTACGGCGGCACATTCATGGTCTTTTCGGATTATTGCCGCAATGCCATCCGCATGTCGGCGATTCAGCAGGCGCGAGTGATCTATGTTCTGACCCATGACAGCATCGGGCTGGGCGAAGATGGTCCGACCCACCAGCCGGTCGAGCATCTCATGAGCCTGCGCACCATTCCCAACCTGCTGGTATTCCGCCCGGCGGACGCGATCGAAACAGCGGAATGCTGGATGCTGGCGCTGGACCAGTCGACCCGTCCTTCGGTGCTGGCGCTGTCGCGGCAGAATTTACCGGCGGTGCGTTTCGATGTGTCACCGGCGGAGTCGGCGCGCGGCGCCGACACGGGCATGAAATCGGCGCGCGGCGCTTATTGCCTGAAACCCGCAGCAGGCCCACGCAAACTGGTGCTGATTGCCACCGGGTCCGAAGTCGAAGTGGCGATGGCCACCGCCGCTGAACTGGAAGCCCAGGGTATCGGCGCCGATGTCGTCTCGATGCCTTGCGCCGAGCTGTTCCTGGAACAGGATGCGGCCTATCGCGCCGCCGTGCTGCCCACAGACGTGCTCAAAGTTTCGATCGAAGCCGGAGTGACCCTGGGATGGGAACGCTTCACCGGTCTGGACGGGATCAACATCGGCCTCGATCGGTTCGGCGCATCGGCCCCAGCGGAACAATTATACGAATATTTCGGCATTACGGCCGAAGCAATTGCGGGGAAAATCACCGCCAAACTGGGTCTTTTAACCGATTAATCGCTTTAAACAGGAGTTCTGACATGGCTACGAAGGTGGCAATCAACGGTTTCGGCCGCATCGGCCGCATGGTCGCGCGCGCCATTCTGGAACGTCCCGATTGCGGGCTGGAACTGGTGTCGATCAACGATCTCGCCGATGCCAAAGCCAATGCCCGGCTGTTCAAGCGCGACAGCGTGCACGGCGCATTTCCCGGCAGCGTCACCGTCGATGGCAATGACATCGTCGTCGATGGCAAGCGCATCCAGGTCACCGCCGAGCGCGATCCCGCCAATTTGCCGCATGCCGCCAACGCCATCGACGTGGCGCTCGAATGCACCGGCTTCTTCGCCGACCGGGAAAGCGCCGGCAAGCACCTGACCGCAGGCGCCAAGCGCGTGCTGATCTCGGCTCCGGCCAAGGGCGCCGACCTGACCGTGGTGTTCGGCGTTAACGACGACAAGCTGACATCGGCGCATACCATCGTCTCCAACGCCTCGTGCACCACCAATTGCCTGGCGCCGCTGGCCAAGGTGCTGAACGATGCGATCGGTATCGAGCGCGGCTTGATGACGACGATCCACAGCTACACCAACGACCAGCGCATCCTCGACCAGATTCACAGCGATCCGCGCCGCGCCCGCGCCGCAGCCATGTCGATGATCCCCACCACGACCGGCGCTGCTCGGGCCGTGGGCGAAGTGCTGCCAGAACTGAAAGGCAAGCTCGACGGCACCTCGATCCGCGTGCCGACGCCGAATGTGTCGGTCGTCGACCTGACCTTCACGCCGCAGCGCGACACCAGCGTCGCTGAAGTCAACGCGCTGTTGAAGGCCGCCGCCGAGGGCGCGCTGAAAGGCGTGCTGAATTACACCGATGAGCCGCTGGTTTCGATCGACTTCAACCACGATCCGCATTCCTCGACGGTGGACAGCCTGGAAACCGCAGTCATCGACGGCAAACTGGTGCGCGTGCTGTCGTGGTACGACAATGAATGGGGCTTCTCGAACCGCATGGTCGATACTGCCGGAGCTATCGGCAAGCTGATCTGAATTGGCGCTAAAAGCCCCTCCCCTTCAGGGGAGGGGTTGGGGTGGGGTCTCTCGTCCAAATGCGGCCTCTCGCCGATTATTCCACGGTCGCGTCCATCGGATAGACCCCACCCCCGGCCCCTCCCCTGAAGGGGAGGGGGAAAGGAAGAAGCATGAAATTCCGCACGCTGGACGATCTGGGCGACGTTACTGGAAAGGTCGCGCTGGTGCGCGTCGATCTGAACCTGCCGATGCACGATGGCGCGGTTACCGACACATCGCGCGTGCGGGCAGCCGCGCCGACCATTCTCGAATTGTCCGACAAGGGCGCCAAGGTGCTGCTGCTCGCGCATTTCGGCCGGCCCAAGGGCGCGCGTAATTCCGAACAATCGCTCAGCATGGTAATCGGCGCGCTCGGGACGGTGCTGGGCCGTGAAGTTATGTTCGTGCCCGAAATCGCTGGCGATATCGTCGCGCAAGCGGTGGGTATCCTGCAGCCGGGCGGCATCGCCTGCCTCGAAAATACGCGGTTCTGGCCGGGCGAGGAAAAGAACGATCCGGCCCTGGCCAAGGCCATCGCCGCAAACGCCGACTTCTACGTCAACGATGCCTTTTCAGCCGCGCACCGCGCCCATGCCACCACCGAGGGACTGGCGCATCTGCTGCCCGCCTATGCCGGGCGCGCGATGGAGGCCGAATTGTC
>JALYHR010000016.1 GCA_030776465.1 Pseudomonadota bacterium | reverse complement strand
AAAAGCTGGAGATCAGCCCGCGCACCGTCGAAATCCACCGCGCCAACATGCTCACCAAAATGGGCGCCAACCACACCTCCGAAGCCATCCGCATCGCCATCGAAGCCGCGCTGGTGGAATAATGGGGCAGCAGCGCGATAACGCCTCTTTTCCCGACCCCCCACTCATCGACTAGAACAGGACCCTCACCCCGCCCGTAACCGCGCCCGAGCTGTTACCATGCGACAGATCGCCGCTGCCGGTCACGAACAGGGTGACCGCGTCGGTCGCTCGATAATTGGCACCGCCCGCGATGACCGCGCTGGTGCTGCCGCGTCGCACGCCGTCGGAGTATAACGCCACCGGGCCTCCGCCGAAGCCGGCGAAAGCTTGCGCCTCGCGGCCCTCCAGTTGGTAGCGAACGCCCAAGTCGAGGTAGGGCGAGAGCCGACCGACCGCATCCTGCAAAGCCGCGAAGCGGACGCCGCCATCGATGAAACCGGCGCTATGATGATCACCCGCGACGGTGAGCGCGAACACGCTGGCATTGCCTTCCACCGTGCCGCCGCGCCGGGTCCACACCCAGGTCGTGCCAACGTGCGGACGGGCCGCGAAACCCGAACCCAGCGGGATGATCGTCGAAGCCTCGCTATCGAGCGTCCAGCCGTGCAATTTGTAGCCCCCTGACAGCGTGATCATATCGGCGGACTGCCGCTGTGTCGTGGCATGGGCATCATCGTAGATAACGGAAACGACGAGCTGAGCCGGGCCGCTGGCAAGCCGCTCGGTCACGCCGCCGACAAAGCCCCTGGCATGGGTCGAAGCAGCCAGCGCACCAATGTCCTCGGTCTGGTCGAGAAAGCCACCGAATACAGCGATCGATGCCGAGGCGCTGCCCATGCCAAGGCCGCCGATATAGCCGTAACCGCTGAGATCTGCGTGCGAGGTGCCAAGCCCGGCATTGCCGCTGATCCCGCGCCAGTTGCCCAGCGCTTGGCCGAAACTGAAGACATTCCCAGAGTGAAGCGCCCCATCCAAGCCAAGCTCGCGCATTGCGCGCGAGAGCATGAGGCCGTTTTCGACCCCGATCTGGGTCGCCGAAGCGTAAGCCTCGGGCGTCAGTCGCGAGAAAGCGCCGGTCGCTGGCGCGCCGCCCGCAGTCTGCAGCGCCGGCAGCGTGGCCAGGAGAGCAGGACTTGCGCCGCCATTCTGGATCAGCGTATTGAGATAGGTCACGCCGCGGGAGACCTGCGGATTGGCCGCGCGGGTGGCGTCGAACAGCGCAATCAGCGAAAGATCGTCACCTTTCTCGACGATCGCGCCATTGATGCCGGTGATCGTCGCAAAGTCGCCGGTGATGCCGCCCGAGGCATGGATAAGGTCAATCGATGTGCCGGGCATCAGCGGCTGCAACTGCACGATCTGCAGCGTCGTGTTGCTGCCGATGGCAACAGTACCCGATGCCACCAGCTTCGACGAGACGGTCGGTGACACTTCGAAGACGCTGGTCGAGCCCGAGGCCAGCGTGACATTGCCGTTGACAGTCATCGTGTCTGGAGAAGCGCCGACATGCAGCGTCCCGCTGACCGCAAGATTGCCGTTGATCGAACCACCCGAGGCAAAGGTGGCGCCGCTCGCGACATTGATCTGCGACGCGTTGAAGATCGATCCGACGAGGCCCACGAAGGTCCCGCCATTTATCCCGGCGGTGCCGAGGCTGGCCGTCCCACTCAATGTCGCATAACCGCCGCTTTGGCTGTAGCTGTCAATATTGGCGATGTTGCCGAAGGCGATCGGCTGAGCCGCGTCACCGCCCGACAATGCCAGGCTGGTGGTCGCGCCCGCGCCGCCATCGATGCTGCCGGCAAAGCCCCCAGCCAGGGTGATACTGCCGCTGGCAATGCCGCCTTGCGCGGGCTGGATCGCGATATTGCCAGTGATCGTACCGCCCGAGGCGTCGATCACAGTGTAATTTGCGGCATCGATGGCGACACTGCCGTTGATCGTGCCGCTGTTGATGAAGGACAACGCTGCGCTGGAGGTCTGGGTGATGGCCGTGCCGGTGGCGTTTGGCGATCCGACCGTGCCACTGTTCACCAGATTCGCGGCGCTGATCGTGATGCCGCCGACGTTTGCCATATTCGTCAGCGAGGCGAGCTGCAGGCCCTGGCTCGCGAAATAGCTTTCGCCCGAGGCCCCGAGATCCTCGATGATGCCCGAGGTGTTGGCCTGGTTGACGATCGCGGCGTTGCCGCCGACGTAGATGTTCGCTTTGCTGTCCGCCGGGCCCTGGAGCGTTACCTGCGTCCCTGCGCCCAGGGCGACGGTGTATTCGGTGGCAAAGCCGCTCGGCAGCGTTCCCCCCAGCGTGACGGGGCCACCCGCACTGCGCAAATGGCCTAGGTAATTCGTCCCCGGTCCGCTGGTTATCGAGCCGCTGACGCCGAAGCCTGAACTGGTCTCCACCAATTCGTTACCGCCGTTGGTGCTGGAAAAAATCAGATTGCCAGCCAGCGTACCGCCGCTGGCGATATAGACGCCCGGAGTGGCGTTGGGCACATTGGTCGCGGCGTAACCAAGATTGACGTTGCCGGTGATCGTCCCGGCATTGTTGACGAGTCCGCCGGCGATGTCGATGGCATCGGTGGCTCCGGAAATCACGCCGCTGGTGATATTAGTCAGCTGCGTGGCGCCCGGCCCGGCATTGATTATGGCAACCCCCGTGCTCGATGCGATGGTGCCGCTGTTGGTGACGGTGGCGGGGCCGTTGAGCACGACCGCAGTCTGGTCGCTGCTGATGCTGCCCGAATTGGTGAGCGTCAGCGGGGCGGTGGAGATGTTGCTGCCGAGGCTGACCGCAGCTGCCCCAGTGGCGGTTATCGTGCCGGTGTTGACTAGCGACTGGCCGCCGTTAACCGCCGCTGCGTTTGTAGGCGCCGGAACGCCGCCGTTGGTGAACGTGACCGAGCCTTCGTTGATGAAGCTGTCGGCAGCGCCGAGGACCACGGTCCCGAAATTCGCCCCGCTGTAGCCGTTGTAATAGTACACGTAGGTGTCGAGCGTGGTTGCGAGCGCGCCAGTGCTTGTAATAGTAAGGGCATTGGCGGGCACGGGACCGGACGCAGTCGCAATCGGCGCGGAGTAAATTGCGGGTATGTCGGTCGTCGTGATCGCGCTGCCGAGATTGACCGATCCCGTGCCGGAAAGCGCCAACGTGTTGTTCGGCAGGCTGTCTGCCGTCAGCGTCAACGTGGCGTTGTTCGACAGCTGGTAGCCGACATTGGCAAAGCCCGTCGGCGCCACCACAGATGTCGTGGCGTTGCTGCCGACGGTATAGATCACCGTGGCCGAACTGGCGTTGACTGTGCCGGTGATCCCTGAGAATCCGGCGCCATTGTAGCTGCCGAGCGGGGTGACGAGTTCCTGGAAGAGGCCGAGCGTCAGATTGCCATTGAGCGTGCCGCCGGCGTTTATATAAGCCCCGCTCGCGTAGCCATAATTATAGATTTCGGGATAGGCTAGGTTGACGTTGCCGTTGATCGTGCCGGCATTGCTGATGATGCCGCCTTGAAGTTCGATCGCGTCGCCTGTACCGGTGATGGAACCTCCGGCAAGATTGGCGATCTTTGTGCCGATCGAACTATAACCGTAAGTCGCATTTGCGTTTGCAATAGCCGCAAGGCCGCTGCTGGCAATCGTGCCGCTATTCGTTATTGTTACGGGGCCACTCACCAAAACGCCATATTGGTCGCTGGCGATCGTGCCGGTATTTATCAGGGTCGTGGCCGGTTGGCCATTGTAATACAGTGGACCAACCTCGACAGCGCTTGCGCCACTTCCCGAAATGGTGCCGGTGTTCGTCAACGACAGACCACCTAAGACAGCAGTTTTGGAGCTGGCGTTGAAGCCTGCGGTGTTCGTTAGTGAAATGGTGCCGTTGTTGACCAGCGTGTCGGCAGTACCGAGCGAAACTGCATCCCCGCCGATAACGTAGGGATTGTCAGTGGTCGTAGCGATGGTGCCATTGTTGGAGATGGCCAACGCGGTGTTGGTGTTCGAGTTGATCAGCGCGAATGGCGATATCGACTGTACGGCGACTTGGTCAAATGTCGTGATCGTGCCGTTGAGCACGACCGAACCGGTTCCCGCGAGCGTGAGCGTGCTGGTCAGCGCGGCTGCGGTGGGAATCGTCAGCGTTGCGTTGTTCGCAAATTGGTAACCGACCGAGCCGAATCCGCTGGGGGCGGGCGGCGAAGTGACGGTCGTGTCGCTGCCAACATTATAAAGCAGTGTCGCGCCATTGGCGTTGACCGTGCCGGTGATCCCGACGAACCCGGTGCCATTGTAGCTGCCGAGCGGGGTGACGAGGGCTTGGGTGATGCCGAGCGTGAGATTGCCGTTGAGCGTACCGCCAGCGTTTATATAGGCGCCGCTGGCATAGTAACCGTAGTAACCGTAGGGCGAATAGGCGAGGTTGACATTGCCGTTGATCGTGCCGGCGTTGCTGACAATGCCGCCCACGAGATCGATTGCGTCGCCCACACCGGTGATGGTCCCCCCGGCGAGGTTGGCAACGGCTGCCGCTCCCAAATTGCTGAAGTAATAGCCGTAATTGCCGATCGCGGTCATGCCGGTGCTGGTGATCGTACCGCTGTTGGTCAGTGTGACCGGGCCACTCACCAAAACGCCGAATTGGTCGCTGGTGATGGTGCCCGAATTGTTCAGGGTCTCGGGGGCTCCCGAGCCGTAGGCCGCGACGGCGCTGACCCCCGTACCAGTGATGGAACCATTGTTCGTCACTGACTTGCCGCCGCTGACCGCAGCGTCGTAGCTATACGGGAAGCTGGCGGAGTTCGTTAGCGAGATACTGCCATTGTTGACCAAGCTGTCGGCGGTGCCGAGCGAAACCGCGGCATAGCCCAAGTTATGAGGATTGTCGGTCGTCGCCGCGATTGTGCCATTGTTGGTAATGGAGAGCGTGGTGCCGGTGTTCGAATTGATCAGTACCAATGGCGCTATCGACTGTACGGCGACTTGGTCAAATGTCGTGATCGTGCCGTTGAGTACGACCGAACCGGTTCCCGCGAGCGTGAGCGTGCTGGTCAGCGCGGCTGCGGTGGGAATCGTCAGCGTTGCGTTGTTCGCAAATTGGTAACCGACCGAGCCGAACCCGTCGTGGGCGGACGGCGGGGTCACGGTCGTGTCACTGCCGATATTGTACAGCAGCGTCGCGCCATTGGCGTTGATCGTGCCGGTAACGCCGCCGAGCGGACCGGTGTTCGCCCCGTAATCGACCAGCAGCACCTGGCCCCGGGTAAGGGTCAGATTGCCATTGAGCGTTCCGCCGTTATCGTAATAACCGCCCGATCCATACAAGCCATAGTAGTAGTAATAAGGGGCAGCAAGATTCACGTTGCCGTTAATTGTACCGGCATTGACAACGGTGCCACTCACCAGATCGATCGCGTCGACCGAACCGGAAATGACACCCCCAGTTGAGTTGGTAATCATGGGCGGATTGCTGTAGGAATTATAATAGCCACCAGATATCGCGGCCGCGCCGGTACTGGTGATCGTGCCGCTGTTGGTGATGCTCGAAGATCCGTTGGCCAAGACAGCGACGACATTGCTGGTGATCGTGCCGGAGTTCGTCAAGCCATTGTACGACGCAACCGCGCTGAGGTTGGTGGCTGCAATCGTGCCGGTATTAGTGATTGCCCCGCCGCCGTTCACGGTCGCATATATATAATTGGCGTAGGGCACGACGCTGTCGGCAAGAATGATGGTGCCGTTGTTAATCAGCGTGTCAATGCCGCCGAGCGACACTGCTACCGGCGTTGACCAACTGGCGTCGGCCGTTACCACGATCGTGCCGTTGTTGGTGATGGTTAGAGCATTATTCCCGCCAGCGATGCCTGTCGCGGTGAGCAGGCCCTGCGGCTGTGTCACCAGGCCTGCCGCATCGCTGGTAGAAATAGTCCCGTTCAGGATCACCGATCCGGTGCCGGCCACAGCTACAGTCCTCGTTTGCTGGCTGCCGCTGGCGAAGGTCAAAGTGGAGTTATTGGCAAGCAGATAGCCGGTCTGGCCAAAGCCAGATGCGGTGCGCGCGCCCGAAGTGGTGGCGCTGGCGTTGACATCGTAGATCAGCGAAGCGCCATTGGCATTGATCGTTCCAGTGACGCCGCCGAGCGGGCCGCTGCCCTGGTTGGCGAGATCGATTGCCAGCGCGCCGTTGGCATTGAGCGAGAGATTGCCGTTCAGCGTGCCGCCGTTGTCGTAATAGGTGCCGGTGGTGTAGTAGTAGCTCGAGGAGTTGAGGTTGACGTTGCCGTTGATCGTCCCCGCGTTGCTGACCGTGCCGCCCTGGAGGTCGATAGCATCGGTGCTGCCGGTGATGGTGCCACCGGCCTGGTTGTTGATCTGGATGGCGCCAGTATTATAAAAAAATCCTGGCTCGCCGATAGCCGCCTGACCGGTGCTGGCGATCGTTCCGGTATTATTGATCGTGGCCGCACCTTCGATCTGCACGGTCGTCGCATTGCTGGTCAGCGTGCCCGAATTAGTCAGCTTAGAAACGGTCTGCGGGTAATTGTAATAACCGCCAAGAGCAACCGCGCCCGCGCCGGTGCCCGTGATCGTACCTGTATTGGTGATCGACTTGCCGGCAACAGCGGCTTCGATGAGGTAGGGATTGGTGTTGCCCGTGGTGTCGGTCAGGCTGATCGAGCCGCTGTTGACCAAGCTATTGCTGCCGAGCGTGACCGAGGCGTTGACCGCGTAATTGGGGATGGTGATGGCGGTCGAGATAGCCCCGGTATTGGTGATTGCCAGCGCGGTGGCGCCCGAAGTGACATACCCCGTCGCCGCCCGCAGCCCCTGCGAATACACCGCAATCGCGTCGCTCGTGGCAATCGTGCCGTTCAGTTCGACCGCGCCGGTTCCCGCCAAATCGAGCGTTGCGGTCGAGGTCGAATTGGCGGCCATCGTCAGCGTCGGATTATTGAACAATTGATAGCCAACCGAGCTGAAACCTGCCGGCGTCGTGCTTGGCATCGTGGCATCGGCACCGACATTGTAGACAAGGATGGAGTTGTTCGCAGATACAGTGCCGGTGATGCCCGCAAAGCTGCTCGAGCCGGGGTTGACAAGATCGGTGATCAGCGTGTCGCCGACACCCAGCGTGAGATTGCCGTTGAGCACCCCGCCCGGCGCGGCGTCATAGGTGTTGGTGCCGAAACCGGAATTGGCGAGGTTTACGTTCCCGTTGATGGTTCCCGCGTTGCTGACCGAGGAAATGCCGACTGAACCGTTCGGATTGCCGATCGCAACCGACCCGCCCGTGATGACACCCCCGGACAGATTGTTGACCGTGCCATAATATTGCAGTGCCACTCCGTAACCGGGCGAGGTGATGGTGCCGCTATTGTTAAGGATACCGTCGCTCAGCTGGACGCCGACCAGCGCACCGCTGATCGTGCCGGTGTTGCTGGATGAGGAACAGGAGCATGATTGCATCAGCGAAACAGCGGTTCCACCAGAGGACGAAATCGTACCGCTGTTTGAGAACGTGCCTGAGTTGACATACACGGAAACCGCAGTGCCACCGGCCGAAATCGTACCGCTGTTGGTGACGCCGTCGCCAAAGCCGCTGACACCGTCGCCAGACGCGGTGATCGTGCCTGAATTCTGAAGAATCGCGTAGCCCGAGAAGCTGATCGCCGCCTGGCCGCCAAGATTACTGCTCGTGATCAAGCCCGCATTGCTGAAAGTACCGGCATTGAAGCCCATGCTGACAATTTGCCCGCTGCCTGATAGCGTGGTGGTGTTCGTCAGCGTGCCCGGCCCGTTGTCTATGATCGTCGAATTGGTGGTAAAGCCGTTGCCGAGCGTCAGCGTCGTTCCCGAGCCAGGTACGAATTCCAGCTGTGTGAAATTGGTCGGCAGCGCGGCGGCGCTCGACAGCGTTGCGTCGCTGGTGGTCGTCACCTCCAGCGTGTTGGTGGTGCCGGCGCCGGTGCCGCCGGTGATCGCGCCGGTAATGCCCGTTTGCAGCGCGCCATTGCTGAGCGAAGCGACGAGCGTGTTCTGCCCCGCGCCGAAGGTCAGGCTACCGTTGATCGTTCCCAGCGAGCTATCGACAAAGGATGTCTGGTAGGACGAGGAGCTCGAACCGGCGAGGACATTGCCGTTGATCGTGCCCGAATTGATCAGATAGAGACTATTGGTGCCATTGATCGCGGTGCCGCCACTGCCGCCGCTGATCGTAGCTCCGGTGTAATTGGTGATATTGACGCCCGTACCTGAAACGGCCTGACCGGCACCGAGATTGACGACGGTGCCATAATTGCTCAGCAAGACGTAGGTGCCGGTAATGACGTCAGCCCCGAAGGCGGCGATTGATCCGGTCGCTTGATTGGTTATGCTACCTGCATTGGCAACAGCCGCGCCGGTCCCGGTGTTGGTGATGGTTCCGCTGTTGGTGACACCGCTGCCGTTCAGCAGGATGGTCGCCGCGGCGCCCTCGGCCTTGATCGCCTTGTTGTTGGTGATTCTGTCCTGGAAATAATAGCTCGACGGCGGAGCGATCGCGCTGGCGCTGCCGCCATCTATCGTGCCGTTGTTGGTCAGGGTACCAAAGCTCGCCGCAACACTGCCAAGCGACGCGCCGGCCTCATTGGTGATGGTCGAGAAGGCGGCGTAATTGCCACTGCTCACCAGGGCCGAGCCGCCGGTACCCGTGATCGCGCCAGCATTGTCGAGACTGACATTGGCCGCGGCAAAATAGGATAGATAACTGGGATATTGGGCAAGAGTTATACCGGTGACGCCCGAAATCGAGCCGCCGGCCGCCACGCTGATGCTGCCGTAGGTGCCGCCGAAGTCATAGCTGTTCGGATACGGCGGACCGGAAGAAATGCTGATGCCGCTGCCGCTGGTCGAGGCGATGCTGCCCTGGACGGTAACAGTCGCCGTGCGCGCCTGGTTATAGTAGTAATTGTAGATCGACGCGGGTATCGAAACAGTCAACGCATCGCCGCTGTTCTGGATGCTGCTGCCTGTGGTGACCGTCAGCGGCGATTGGTCGGTGGCGATGGTATAACCGCCAGACTGGGTGCCCGTGCAAGTGATGGCTTGCCCCGTTTGCGAGGGATTGGGCACGCATTGGGCAAAGGCATTGCCCGCGCCCAATACCGACATAGCCAGCAGGCTGGCCCGAAACGCCGAGCGCCGCGAGCGCCTTGGCGACATGATTCCACACCCATGCGTATCACCGCTGCCTGTCATTCTTGCCCCCTGATGAACGATCCCTGTCCAATCTTACAACTAATGGGGAATAATATTTCAGGCTACTTTTATTTGTGGCTGGGAATCGATTTACGGAAAATCCCTAAAACGCCCGAAATATCGTCCGGAATCGCACGCGAGCACAGCAGGCCTTGCTGCCCATAAGGACAGCGGTCGTAGTGCCGGCGAAGATGATCTCAAGGCAACGCTGGACGATCTTGGCTGGCACCTCTTCTTCGAGCGGGATAGGTCAATCACCAGTCCCACACTCGCCATTCTTGGACATCGATAAAAAAGGAAACGATCTTGGCGTTCACGCTCGCTGTCGCTCGCCGCACTGCTTCCGGAGCCATCTAGGGCCGCTATTCGTCACAGCTCTACGGCAGAGATACACAGATCTCGACCCAACCTTCGCACCGCTCTTGGGGCCGAAAACCCCGTCTTTCCGGGCTTTGCGTGGTGGGCGGTGAGGGGCTCGAACCCCCGGCATTCTCGGTGTAAACGAGATGCTCTACCAACTGAGCTAACCGCCCGGTCCCCCGGAACCAGCGCATTTAGGCGCTTTTCAGCGCCCGTCAACCAGCCCTTCGCGGCGCAGGCGGCCTGAATTTTTAGGTCAGACGGGCCGCGCCGGGGCTGGGCAATGGCGCGACAGGCCTACCCCCTTCAGAAAGCCGCGCCGGGCGAAGCCTGCGGCCACCGCAGCTTGCAAGCGGCGTTGGCCGGAATTGGCCCCGGATACTTCCTTGATGATCCCGCCAAAGGGGATGAACGAATCGACCACCGATTGCGCCAATCGCCCCGCCGTGACCGGATGACCTCGGGCGTGCTGGACGTCGATATCCTCGCCCAATGCGGCATCCAATTCGCTGACCTGCGCGGCAATCCGGCCACAGCTGTTGAGCCCTGCCAGCGCATAAGGCGCTGCCACGGCGCGTTCCAGCACCGGGGGGATTTTGGTCTTGGCGACATTGACATCGCGCAGCGGGGTTTCAGCGACATCGCGGACGGTCGGTGACTTGGCGGCCTGGGCATGGGTGTCGACCGTGGCTTGCAGGAATAGCAGCGGCGCCAGCAGTAGCGGCGAGTAATGGCGCAAGGGCATGAAGTTTCTCCGTCGCTAATGTAGCAAGGCCCATACACATGAAAGCAACTGATTGTTCCCTAGTGCCGTGGCGCCGGATCGAACGGCGCGGGCTGGTATCGGCTCGATGTAAGTCGGATACTCTAACGCAAAAGTCCTGCGCGGCACCGATCGGCACCGCGCAGGACTTTTTGTGCGCTACGAACAGTGGCCGCTCAGAAGCGCAGCTTCAACTGTGCCTCATAGCTGGCGGGGGCCTGGAAGATGTACAGCGTCGAGGCCGCGCTGGGCGCACCCGATTGCGCAATGATCGGGCGCGAGTTGAGCGGATTGTTGACCGTCACCCCCGCGGTGATGTTGCCAAACGTCATGTTGCCGGACACCACGCCATAGCTGTAGGCGGCCATCCTTGACGTGTTCCCGGCATCGACCCACTGACGCCCGGTGAACTTGTGGAGATAGCTGAGCTTGAACCTTCCGGTGTTGTACACAGCGCCGAGCATTGCGGTGTAGTCAGGCGTATTCGGCAACCACAGGCCGGTTGTCGCATCCCTGGAACTCATCAGCGTGGCGTTGGCAATGCCGGTCAGGCCTGGAAAAAAGACATAGCTGACCTGGCCTTCGACGCCTTTGTAATGGGCCGGATTGGCGTTGAGGACGATATTGTTCGGGTTCGTCGGATCGACCGCAGTCGAGTTGCTGGCCTCGATATAATAGGCGTCGGCGTCGATATTCAGGCGATCACCGGCATAAACGAAGCCGACCTGATAGTTTTTGGTTTTCGTCGGCGTTGGTTCCAGCGGCACGGCGGCGTTGTTCGAACCCTTGGTCTCCAGGCTGAGGCTCAATGCCGGGACCAGAAAACCCTTGGCATATTGGGCGTAGACCGAGAAGTTCGGGCGGATCAGGTAATTGACCGTCGCATAGGGCAGCGTCGGCTTATATGATTCCGAGGCATTGATGCCGAGGCGGCTGCTTTGCGCGGCCAGCGGCGTGTTGATCCGCCGCGTAAAGTCCTGAACCTTGATTCCCGGCGTGATCGTCAGCGTGTCATTAAGCAGCTTCAATTCGAACTCGCCAAAGCCCTGGATCTGGTCCCAGCTCGTGCGCTCGTCATATTTGATATAGGCCGGAACCGGCTGGCCGTTGAGCTGGACGTTGACGGCGGTGTCTTTTTCCTTCCAGTTCCAGTTGGCGCCATCGTTCATGATCGGGAAGTTGAAAGTATAATTGCTGATCCCGCCATCGCGCGATGCCGCGGTGAAATCGTAATCATAGCGATAGCGCTTCGACTGCGAGTGTTCGTACCAGGCACCGACTTTCAGGATACCGGCGTCGGTCTTGACGTCGATCTGCATGATGTCGCCCCAGTTGCGATACTGGTTGAGTTTCGTGTAGCCAGCGATATCCCCGGCGATCACGTTGGTTCCTGCTTTAAGCTGAGCCGCTGTCTGCGAGCCACCAAGGCCCGCGCCCTGCGAATAGACAAGTGTGCCCAGCGCCGGATTGCCAGTGCATTGATCGACAGTGCTCTGCACGTTGCACTGCGTCGTTGAATCTTCGGTCGACAGCGTGAAGTTCTTATAGAAATACGTGTACACCTTGTTGTCGAAGGTCACGTTGCTGAACGGGTGAAACGTCAGCCGCGCGACTTCCATGTCGGTGGTCTTGTTCTGCCAGTTCCAGTCATTGCGCGCATTGGGGTACAGCGAGGCTGCCGCAGTACCGGGGTTGGTCGCCCCGAACTGCTTGCCGAACATGGCGATCTGCGCGGCGGTGGCGCCGCCAGCGGCGTCCGACTGGTGGAACAGGCTCTGGTTGTAATTGGCCAGGATGCTTATTTCGCCATCGTTGCCGATCGGTTTTTCGGCCTTGATGAAACCGTTGGCCCACCAGCCCGACTGGTTCGAAAGCGCGCCATCGGTGCGCTTGTATTCGCCCACCGCAATGATCTTGAGCCCGCCCAATTTGTCTAGCGAGCCAGTGTTGACCGTTAGGCGGCCCAGCGCGGTATTGAAGCTGCCATAGACCGCCTCACCCTCGATGAAGCGTTGGTCGGTCGCCTCACGCGAGACGATGTGGACGTTGCCGCCATAGCTGGCCTGGCCAAGATCGGTGGCGCTGCCCGGACCGCGATCGACGATGATCCGGTCGTAAGTGCCATTGGGAAAGTACGAGGTCGAGTGGTGCGTCGGATCATTCGAATCGCCGAACGGAATGCCATCATCAGTGATGTTGTACTGGCCGTCCTTGAACCCGCGCAGGGTGATCTTCTGATCGCCCAGGCCCACGCCATTGCCGGAACTGGGCGATAGCGATGCCCCCGGCGTCAGCAGGATGACCTGCGCATAGTCCGCCGTGGGCGCGATGCTGTTCTCGATGATCGAGCGGCTGACGATCGCCTGCGGCTCGAAGGTGTGGATCGACGCGGTGATCGGCGTGGTCTGGTTCACCTTGGTCGCCGTGACGATGATGTCGTCGCTGTTGGTGGTGGTCGGCGCGTCGGCATCGGCGCTGTTTGCACTGCTGGTTTCGGCGTCTGCGGCATTGGCTGTGGCAGCCAAAGCCGGCATCGCGCTGCCCATGGCAAGGCTGGCGGCGCTGGCGAGCAGCCAGCGAGTATGGATGATTCTCATGATTGCCCCTAATTTGCGGTAGTCGTTTTGCTACTGCGAGGAGCCTGTGGCAGGCATTTGTGACAAGGGTACTGCGATTGCATGACGTTGCTGCTTCAGTTCAATGACACCATGGTTACAGTTGTTATGATTTACAGGCATCCGGGTTTTTCAGCTTGTTATTTCAACAGTCAGGCGACATCGCTGCATTCAAATTCGGTTGCGGGGATGCAGAATGTCGGCGGGTAATCTTGTTATTGCATTGATGGCGGCGAGCCTTTTCGCGATGGCGGTTAATGCGTCCGCAGCGACGGTTGACCCCAGGGCCTGGGTGGAAATGGCGCCGGGTGGCGGCAGCGTCGTTCGGGTACTGACCACGGCAGCGGCCTGCCCGACGATCAATGTGGACGGCCGGCACGAGGCCATGGCGCAACGCGCGGTGCCGGTTGAACTGGCGACGCGACCGAACGAGGCGCATGTGACCGCCAGTGCCATTTTTTCCGGGCTGGTGTGCGAACTGGCGCTGCCGCGCAAGGTCCGGCGGGCAAATCTAGCGGGCGTGGCGCTGCCTCTCGCCCCCGCCATGATCAACCGGATCGTCGTGATCGGCGATACCGGCTGCCGGTTGAAGGACGCAGATCAGGCATGGCAAGGCTGCAACGATCCCGCGCAATGGCCGTTTGCGGCGATCGCAGCCAAGGCGGCGGCGCTGCACCCGGACCTGGTGCTGCACGTCGGCGATTACCTCTATCGCGAAAACCCTTGCCCGGCGGGCCACGGCGATTGTGAGGGCACGGCTTGGGGTTATGGCGAGGCGGGCTGGCAAGCCGATTTTCTCGACCCCGCCGCGCCGCTGCTGACCGCCGCACCCTGGGTGATGGTGCGCGGCAACCACGAGGAATGCGCGCGCGCCGGTCAAGGCTGGTGGCGGCTGCTCGACCCGCATGCTCTGGTTTCGGGGCGCGATTGTACCACTGCGGCGAACGACGCAGCTGGCAATCACACCGAGCCCTATGCGGTGGAATTGGGGCATGGCACCCGTCTCATCGTCGCCGACCTGATCGAAATGGCCAACGGCAAGCCCGCCGATCCGGCGCTCGCGCAAGCCGTGCGGGACGATTGGATCCGCATCGCCACTCTGGCGAGCGGCGCGCGCGACAGTTTTGTGACCGCGCATTACCCGTTCAACGCCGTGTTGTGGGATAAGGACGCCAGCGGGTCGGTGACGGTCGGCACTGCGCCTGTCAGCGGTTTTGCGCCGCCGCCGCTGCACCATGTCCGGGCGATGCTGGCCGGGCATGTCCATTTGTTCCAATATGCCCGGTTTGCCGGAAGACCGACGCAAGTCATCACTGGCTTTTCCGGAACGATGGAGGACCCCGCCATGGGTCCAACCAGCCTCGGCAATATCCAGGGCAAGCCCGGCGGTGAAGCGATCCGGGCGTTGACGACCATCCGGGGCCGGTTCGGCTATGCCCTGCTGGAAAGGAAAGCCAGCGGCTGGCACCTGACTGCATTTGCTGCCGATGGCACGATCATGGGCCGCTTCGTGCTTTAGAATTTCGCAACTTACGTCGAGTCGGCGGAAAAACTTGCGATCGGGTGCGTACGCATGCCAGGAGGTTGCATGAAATCAGACGGCGCAAAGGTCTTGATCGTGGCCCTGGCGGCGAACCTCGGGATTGCCGTGGCCAAGTTCGTGGCTGCGGCGATCACCGGATCGTCGGCGATGTTGACCGAAGGCGTCCACAGCCTGGTCGATTCCTGCAACCAGTTGCTGCTGATGCACGGCCAAAAGCGCGCAGCCAAGCCAGCGGACGCGATCCATCCCGGTGGCTATGGCCGGGAATTGTATTTCTGGAGCTTTGTCGTGGCGCTGCTGGTGTTTGCGCTGGGGGCCGGGGCCTCGATCTATGAAGGCATCCAGCATGTCCTGAAGCCCGAACCCGCGGTCTCGCCGCTGATCGCCTATGGCGTGCTGGTCGTGGCCTTTGCGCTGGAGGGCGGATCGACCGTGGCGGCCTTTCGCCAGTTCAATCAGGCGCGGCGCGGTAAGAATTGGTGGGACGCGCTGGTCTTTACCAAAGATGCGACGACGGTGATCGTGCTGCTGGAGAATGGCGCGGCGATGATCGGGCTGTTGCTGGCCGGTGCCGGGCTGGCGCTGTCCGAACTGACCGGCGAGCCGCGCTTTGATGGGCTGGCCTCGATCCTGATCGGGATCCTGCTGGCCATGGTCGCGATCTTCCTGGCCAGGGAAGCCAAGGGGCTGTTGATCGGGGAGGCCGCCGATCCCGAACTGATCGCGGGCATACGCCGTGCGGTTTCACGCCAGGGAGTGATGGGTGTCGGCGAGATCATCACCATACACAACGCGCCCGACCAGATCGTCGCGACGGTCAGCGTCGATTTCGACAATCGGCTGACCGCCGGTGACGTTGAGCGGATCGTCGATGAGATCGAACGCGCATTGAAGTGCGAGTTCCCGTCAATCTACCACATCTATGTGCGACCGCGCGAAGATGCCGGGGTTGAATTCGGCCCGACACGCGGGATGATCCGGTAATCTGCTCCGGTAATTACGCCTTGGCCATATAAATGCTGCACCAGCCTGTGGGGCTGATGACGCCGGTTACGAGCTTGCATGCGTTCGGGGCCTGCCATTGGGTGCAGTTGGAGCATTGCGCCTTGCCCTTGGGTTTGTCCTGGTAGGCGACAGCGGATTTGCCGACCTTGGTGGCGGCCATGCTGCCTGTGGGCAGCGTCGCGGCAACGATTGCTCCGCCACCGATCATCGCCAAGTGCAACAGGCGACGACGGGAAATATCCGCCATCGAATTGCGTGGATCGAATGTCATTTGAAAATCCAGTGCTGTGATGCTGATCCTGAGCCGGAATGGTCAGGATCAATCTTTAGGCTGATTCGCCTTACAGGTTCCTTGATTTCGCGCAAATTAGCGGAAAAAAATCTTAAGATTTTTTAGATCGCGCGGTAATTAACCGACCTATGCGCGCTTTGATTTCTGGCACCAAGATAAAAGCGACAAAATTGACTACGGCTGTCGGAATTCGATCACAGCCTGTTTCGAAAGTCGGCGGGTCGCCGCAAGGTCTTAAGCGCGACAGCGATCTATCGGGGTCGGCGTTCCATGGCCTTCAAACCGGCCCTCAAACCACTTCTTCGGGGTGCAGGGCGCAGTCGTGGCCTTCTTCGGTTTCGATCTGGATCGTGGCGTGGCAGATGGCGAAACCCTGCTCCAGCCGCTCGGCCAGGTGGTGGAGGAAATCGTCGCCGGGGTGGCCGCCGGGCATGACGAGATGCGCGGTAAGCGCGGTCTCGGTGGTGCTCATCGGCCAGATATGCAGGTCATGGACCGCCGTCACGCCAGTTTGGCTGGCAAGAAAGCCGCGCACTTGCGTCTCGTCGATCTGGTCAGGAACCGCGAGCAGGCCAAGCTTGACCGAGGAACGCAGCAACGACCAACTGCCCGCACCGATGATTGCCAGGATGGCAAGGCTGGTGACGGGATCGATCCAGTTGTAGCCGGTCAGGGTGATAAGCAGCGCCGCGACAACCACTCCGGCAGACACGGCGGCGTCGGCCAGCATGTGCTGGAACGCGGCGCGCAGGTTGAGATCATGCTGGTTGCCGCCCGCGAACAGCATCGCCGAGGCACCGTTAACCAGGATGCCCGCGCCCGCGACAATCATAACCAGATGGCCCGAGATCGGCGCGGGATGCGCCAGCCGCTGCACCGTTTCGATCAGGATCGCGCCCAGCGCTACCCACAACAGCGCGGCATTGGCCAGCGCGGCGAGGATCGACGAGCTTTTGAGGCCGTAGGTATATTTGGCGGAAGGGGGCCGATTGGCCAACCGGCTGGCGGCCCAGGCCATCAGCAGCGCCAACACGTCCGACAGATTGTGCCCGGCGTCGGCAAGCAGCGCCATCGATCCGCCGACGATGCCTGCCACCGCCTCGATGACGACGAAACCCAGGTTGAGCGTGACCGAAATGGCGAAGGCGCGCCCCGACGTCGGCCCGTGAACATGACCGTGAGCATGACCGTGCGTGTGGTCATGGTGCGCCTGTTCATCATGCGCAAAGCTGTGGTCATGGCTGATCATGCGCGCTCCGTGACACAAATGCGCTTATTCGTAAACGCAGCTGTCCAGGTCGCCGCGCCGCACGACACCGCTGCGCGCGGCGATGGAATTGCCATGCCGCCGCACGAAGCCGGTCGAGCCGTTCACCGCGCGCTTTTTGGGGCTGGGCAGCGCGGCGGCAATGCGGGCCGCCTCGATCGGACTGAGATCGGCGGCGCTGTGTCCGTAATAACGCTGGGCCGCGGCCTCGACGCCATAGGTGCCCAACCCGGTTTCGGCGACATTCAGATAGACTTCCATGATCCGCCGCTTGCCCCAGATATTCTCGATCAGCACGGTGAACCAGGTTTCCAGCCCCTTGCGCAGATAGCGGTCCCAGCCGGCACCCTGCCACAGGAAGGCATTCTTGGCGGTCTGCTGGCTGATGGTCGATCCGCCGCGCAATTTCTTGCCGCTGACATCGCGAGCCATCGCAATCTCGATCGCGCGCTGGTCGAAACCGTGATGCTGGCAAAAACGGCTGTCCTCGCCTGCGATCACGGCGTCGACCATGGTGCGATCGATTCGCGCCAGCGGTGTCCATTGTTTGTCGAAGCCCTGCGGGTCGGCGATCATCGTCCAGGTGACCGGCGGCGGGATATAGCGGTAAATCACCGTCATCAACAGCGACAGGATGACGAACCACAGCAAAGCCATGGCCGGCCACCAGACGAGTTTGAACAGACAGCCATGACTGGTCGCCGGACGGGGAAGCAATCGCATCGCGGCGCTCTAGCGGAGAATGTGCCAGCGGGGAATGGGCCAGCAACGGTGGCCGCGATGGTTGGAGCGACGGTGCCTATTGGTCCTGGCGCAGATCGCCGAATTGGCCGGTTATCGTCCATTCCTGATCATAGTCGAACGTGTCCGGTTGCGCACGGCCCTGGTCGTCCCGCGCCGGGTGGAAGCGGAAGCGCTGGAAAATCAGGCGGCAGGTGAGGCCGTCGAGCATGCCGTTACCGCTGGAACGGACAATCCGGCAGCCGGTGACGCGACCGGTTGCGTCCACCGCGATGGTGGTGCGGGTGATGCCGGAGAACGGCGCGCTGCGCAGGCTTTGCGGGATGTCCGAATTTCTGATCTGGCCGCTGATCAATTCGGCGCCGTCGCCGCCGTCACCGTCACCATTGCCTGCGCCGCCCGATCCGGTGCCCTGCCCCTCGCCTCCCGCTCCCGAGCCCGACCCGGCCAGCGCCGCGCCCTGCGCGTTTTGCGCGCCGGTTCCCGCGACTTTGGTAGCGATGATCGGCACCGGCTTGAGCGGGGGGACCGGGGGAGCGACGACCGCCGTCGCATGCGCGTGGGCATGCGG
>JALYHR010000015.1 GCA_030776465.1 Pseudomonadota bacterium | reverse complement strand
CGACCACCCTCCCGACCACCCTATAGCATACCATCTCGTTGGGTGGCCGGGCGGGGGCGCGGGCCGGAACCGCACTTCCGGGGCGACGTCTCATGCTAGGCCGCAGCGCCAGCGGCGTACTCTGGATGTTCCGCTATCTGGAACGGGCCGAAAATACGGCGCGGTTGCTGGAGGCGGGCTTTCGCATGGCCTTGACCCGGACCAGCGCCAACGCCAGCGACGAATGGCGCTCGGTGCTGGTCACGCTGGGCCAGGAAGCCGAATTCAGCGAGCGCAACAAGGAATTCACCTGCACGCTGGTCACCAATTTCGTGCTGCGCGACCCGAATAATGCCGGGTCAGTGCTGTGGATGCTGGAGAACGCCCGCACCAACGCCCGGATGGTGCGCACCGCGATCACGCGCGAGGTATGGGAAGCCACCAACGAGGCGTGGATGGTGCTGCGCGACGTGCTGGCAAAGCCGGTGAAGGACAGCAACCTGGGCGATGTGCTGAGCTTGATCCGCCGTCAGGCGATGCTGGTGCGGGGCGCGATGGAAGGCACCATGCTGCGCAATGAAATATTCAATTTCGCGCGTATCGGTACCTATCTGGAAGCCGCCGACAACACCGCGCGTATCCTCGACGTCAAATATCATGTGCTGCTGCCGTCGGTGGCCTGGGTGGGATCGCATCTCGATCATGCCCAGTGGGAAATGCTGTTGCGGTCGGTTGCGGGCGAACGCGCCTTTCGCTGGCTGAATTCGGGCACGCTCAATCGCCGGGGGATCGTCGAATTCCTGATATTGGATGGCCGCTTTCCCCGCAGCATGGCCTATTCCTACGCCAAGATTGCCAGCAACATGCGGGGCTTGGTGCGGGAATATCGCGAGGAATCCCCCGCTCATAATTTGCTGCAAGACGCCATCGCGCGGCTGAACGGCACCGATATAGGCGCGATTTTCGACTACGGCCTGCACGAGTTCCTGGTCGAATTCATCGCCCGCAACGACAAATTGGCGGGCGCGATCGCGGCTGATTACCGGTTCGTCGCATAGAGGTATGGGCGCAGGATTGTGCTGGGCGTTGCGCTGGTAAGCAGGTAAGCTTGTTTTGGGGCAGGTGTTTCTTCGAAAGGACCCAGGGCGCGTGCAGATTTCCGTCAGCCATACCACCCGTTACCGCTTCGACATCGCCCCCGCGCATGGCCTGCAACGGTTGCGGCTGAAGCCCAAGTCGAGCCACGGCCAGAACGTGCTCGACTGGACCATGACCGTCGAGGGCGCGCAGGTTCAGACATCCTATGACGATCACAATAACAACCAGACCGCGCTGGTGCTATTTTCGGCCGATACGCGCGAAATTGTCGTCACTTGCACAGGCGTGGTGGAGACGGCCGATAACGCCGGCATCATCGGGCCGCACACCGGGTCGATGCCGTTGTGGGCGTTTTTGGGTCAGACCGACCTGACCCGGCCCGGTGCGCGTTTGCGGGAACTGGCGGGACGTTTTCGCGACAGTTCCGCCGTGCCGCTTGACCGGTTGCATCGGCTGTCGGCAGCGGTGCATGCGGCGGTGGCATTCAAGACTGGCGAGACCGATGCCACCACCACCGCCGAAATGGCGCTGGCCGCAGGGCACGGGGTTTGCCAGGACCATAGTCATGTCTTCATCGCCGCCGCGCGGCTGCTCGGCATCCCGGCGCGTTATGTCAGCGGGTATCTGTTGATGGATGAAGTGGTGGAACAGCAGGCCGGGCATGGCTGGGCCGAGGCGCATGTCGATGAACTGGGCTGGGTCGGCTTCGATGTCGCCAATGGCGTCTGCCCCGATGAACGGTATGTCCGGGTGGCGACGGGGTTCGATTACCGGGATGCGGCGCCGGTAACCGGCATTTCGCAGGGCGCAGGGGGCAGCGAGTTATCGGTGCGGCTATCGGTGGATCAACAAACCGGCGCCCGTCCGCAAGCCCGCGCGGCACAATAAGCGTGAATAAACCGGGCCAATGACTTGATTCTCCTCCAGGAGTTCCCCACTTCGTCTGATCCATCCGCGTCCGGCCAGATTCGGCCATGATTTCGCACGGTTGATAAAGGACGATTTTGTGACCTATTGCGTCGGCATGCTGCTGGATGAAGGCCTGGTGCTGATGAGCGACACCCGGACCAATTCGGGCGTCGACAATATTTCCACGTTTCGCAAGATGCATCACTGGTGCAAGCCGGGCGAACGCATCATCGCCGCCATGACCTCGGGCAATCTGGCGACCACGCAATCGGTGATCAGCCAGTTGGAGGAACGCAACAAAGCCCCGGAAGAACGGCATAATTCGCTGCTGGAAGCGCCCACCATGTTCCAGGTGGCGACGATCGTGGGCAAATTGCTGCGTGAGACGATCCAGGCGGGCGACGCCGATAATGGCGAGACCGGGGCCGGGCAATTTTCCGCGTCGATGATCCTGGTGGGACAAATCCGGGGGATGAAGCCGCGGATGTTCCTGATCTATCCCGAGGGCAACTTTATCGAGGCCAGCTTCGACACGCCCTTTTTCCAGATCGGCGAGACCAAATACGGACGACCGATCATCCTGCGCGGCTATGATCGCCGGATGAGCTTTGAAAACGCGGTGAAGCTGCTGATGGTCAGCTTCGATTCGACGCTCAAGGCCAATCTGTCGGTCGGAATGCCGCTCGACATGCTGGTGCTGGAACGCGACCGGTTCACCCCGCTGCATACCCAGCGCATCACCGATGGCGATCCTTATTTCCGCCAGATTTCATCGGGTTGGGGCGAATCGCTCAAGCGCGCGCTGGACGCTTTGCCGCCGTTCGAGTTCGACCCCGACGATGAGCTGCCCCTTGTTGCTCCGCCCCAGTCCCAGCCCGAGTCCAGAACCGGGGCGAATGATTTTTCCGAAGCCCGCTCGCCCGATCCCGCCCATGCGAAAGTCGCCGCGATCAAGTAATTTGTGGTCCCGCGCTGGCAACCTCACCGGCAAAAAGCGGTTCCCGACAACTCCACATGCAGGTGATTGCGGTGAGCGGCGTTATAATCGGGGCCGAGCACGGTGCCGAAGCGTTTGCAGGCGCTGGCCGCGATCAGGTGCAGAAAACTGCGTTGCTGCGGCGTCCCGGCAAACCAGTCGCCCAGCACGGTAATGCGCTGGCCATTCGCCAGCACAAAGCCTGATACGTCCACGGCATTGCCCGTCGCATGCGCCGAACGATGGTCGGTACCCGCGACATTGCGGCAACTATAGCTGCCCATGGTTTCGATCCGGACCAGCGGGCTGCCCAGAATCTGCCGCGCCGCCCGGTCCACGCCAAAGCGCGCCCAGCCGGCAAAGCGGTCGGCCAGCGCACAAGTGACCGGGCCAAGATTGGTCAGGTTGAGATCGGTGCTATCGCTGCGCAGGCTGAGCAGCCGCACGGTGTTGATCGTCGAACAGCCCGCGCCGTAATATTGATCCGGCAAAGGCGTAAAAGCCGCTTGCCTGGCGCCCAGGTCGCTCAGGCATTGGCGGATCGGCACGGCAGGCTCGGAATAGGCGGAATGGCGCAGCGCGGAATGCTGAGGTGCCGGTGGCGAAATACTGCATCCGCTCAGGCAGATCGTGGCAAGCGTCAGCCCCGCCAGCCATGGCGCAATCCGGGCGGGGGCGTGGGCTGGTGCCGACTTCAAAACTCGCTCTTTCGCGAGTTTCGAGTCGGACTTCGATATTTGTGGCCGACCGTCCATCAGACCTTCTTTCCTTGACTTGCCAGTACCTGGCTTTAAGGGCAGCGCCGGGCCACGCGGTCCCAACGCCGCGCGTGCTCTCTGCAAGGAGAGACTACATGACTGCCACGATCCCGGCGCGCAAGCCTGCGCGCCCGTTCTTTTCTTCCGGTCCCTGCGCCAAGCCGCCCGGATATTCCCCCGACAAACTCGCCACCGCCAGCCTGGGCCGTTCACACCGCGCCAAAATCGGTAAACAGCGCCTGCAATATTGCATCGACCTGATGCGCGAATTGCTGGGCCTGCCCGACACCCACCGCATCGGCATCGTCCCCGGATCGGACACCGGCGCCTTTGAAATGGCGATGTGGACGATGCTGGGCGCGCGCGGCGTCACCACGCTGGCCTGGGAAAGCTTTGGCGAAGGCTGGGTTACCGACGCGGTCAAGCAGCTCAAGCTGGAACCCACGGTCATCCGCGCCGATTATGGTCAGCTCCCCGATCTGGACAAGGTCGACTGGGCCGACGACGTGCTGTTTACCTGGAATGGTACGACCAGCGGCGTGCGCGTTCCCGACGGCGAATGGATCCCGGAACACCGCGAAGGACTCAGCTTTGCCGACGCCACCAGCGCGGTGTTCGCCTACGACATCCCGTGGGACAAGATCGATGTCGCCACCTTTTCCTGGCAGAAAGTGCTGGGCGGCGAAGGCGGCCACGGCGTCCTGATCCTGGGGCCGCGCGCGGTCGAACGGCTGGAAAGCTATACGCCCAATTGGCCGCTGCCCAAAGTGTTCCGCCTCACCGCCAAGGGCAAGCTGTCCGAAGGCATCTTCAAGGGCGAAACCATCAATACCCCCTCGATGCTGGCGGTCGAAGACGCGATCTTTGCGCTGGAATGGGCAAAATCACTCGGCGGATTGACCGGGCTGCAACACCGCTGCACCGCCAATGCCGAAGCGCTGGACAAGATCGTCGCGGCGCGCGACTGGCTTGGGCACCTTGCCGTGGACAAGGGCATCCGTTCGAAAACCTCGGTCTGTTTGACAGTGGCCGGTGCCGACGAAGCCTTTATCAAATCCTTCGCCGCGCTCCTCGAAAAAGAAGGCGCGGCCTACGATATCGCCGGATACCGCGATGCCCCGCCGGGCCTGCGCATCTGGTGCGGCGCTACCGTGGATACCGCCGACATCGAGGCGTTAGGTCCCTGGCTCGATTATGCCTGGGAAACGCTGAAGGCCTGAGATGAAGACTCTGGGGTCAGGACCCCAGACCCCAATATGTCATCGTGAGCGCGTCGGTTCGGCCTTGTGCAACCTCTCGGCGCCGCAGGCTTTAAAACCACTTCGCGGCAGAGTGCGACACCGAATTAGCGCGCAACGATGACATGACGGGGAGCGCGAGGGGTATGCCCCTCGTACCTAATTCTTGATTTATCTTTTTGAAGGACTCTCCCATGACCAAACCCCGCGTTCTCATTTCCGACAAGATGGACCCCAACGCCGCGCGTATTTTCCAGGAGAACGGCTGCGACGTCGATGTCATCACCGGCAAGACGCCCGATGAACTGGCGGCGATGATCGGGCCGTATGACGGCCTTGCCATTCGCAGTTCGACGAAGGTGACCAAGGCGATCCTGGACGCCGCGACCAATCTCAAGGTTATTGGCCGCGCCGGGATCGGCGTTGACAATGTCGATATCCCCGCTGCTTCGGCCAAGGGCGTTGTCGTCATGAATACGCCGTTCGGCAATTCGATCACCACCGCCGAACATGCGATTGCGCTGATGTTCGCGCTGGCGCGGCAATTGCCCGAGGCCGATGTTTCGACGCAGGCGGGCAAGTGGGAAAAGAACCGTTTCATGGGCGTCGAAGTCACCGGCAAGGTGCTGGGGCTGATCGGCGCGGGCAATATCGGCTCGATCGTCGCCAGCCGCGCGCTGGGTCTGCGGATGAAAGTCGTGGCTTACGATCCGTTCCTGACGCCTGAGCGCGCGCTGGAAATGGGCGTCGAAAAGGTCGATCTGAACGGGCTGCTGGCGCGCGCCGATTTCATCACGCTGCATACGCCGTTGACCAGCGAAACGCGAAACATCCTGTCGCGCGAAAATATCGCCAAGTGCAAGAAGGGCGTGCGCATCATCAATTGCGCGCGTGGCGGGTTGATCGATGAAGCGGCGCTGAAGGATGCGCTGGATTCGGGCCAGGTTGGCGGCGCGGCGCTTGACGTGTTCGCGACCGAACCCGCGACGGAATCGCCGCTGTTCGGCACGCCCAATTTCATCTGCACGCCGCATCTGGGTGCTTCGACCAACGAAGCTCAGGTCAATGTTGCGCTGCAGGTTGCCGAGCAGATGGCCGAATATCTGACCACAGGCGGCGTCACCAACGCGCTCAACATGCCATCGCTGTCGGCGGAGGAAGCGCCCAAGCTCAAGCCCTATATGGCGCTGGCCGAACGCCTCGGCAGCCTGGTGGGTCAATTGGCGCACGATAATCTGACCAAGATTTCGATCGAGGTCGAAGGCGCCGCTGCCCAGCTCAATCCCAAGCCGATTACCGGCGCGGTGCTGGCGGGGCTGATGAAGGTCTATTCGCAGACGGTGAATATGGTCAACGCGCCTTTCCTCGCTCGTGAACGCGGGCTGGATGTGCGCGAGGTACGCCATGACCGCGAGGGCAATTACCACACGCTGGTCCGTGTCACCGTCGGTACCTCGCAAGGCGATCGCTCGGTAGCGGGCACGCTGTTCGGCAATTCCCAGCCGCGCCTGGTCGAGATCTTCGGCATCGGCATTGAGGCCGACCTCGAAGGCGACATGCTCTATGTCGTCAACCAGGACGCCCCCGGCTTCATCGGCCGCATCGGGACGCTGCTGGGCGAACGCGGCATCAATATCGGCACCTTCCACCTTGGACGGCGGCAAGCGGGCGGCGAGGCGGTGTTGCTGCTCTCCGTCGACAGCCCGGTTCCCCAGCATTGTCTGGACGCCATCCGCAGCCTGCCCGATGTCCGCGTTGCGCGCGCGCTGAAGTTCTGAGCGCGACCTGAACTCCCCTCCCGCTTGCGGGAGGGGTTGGGGGTGGGCACTTGCTGAAGTGGTCCGCGCCAGCAACCTTCGCCAATCTCGGGCGTTATCCCGGTTAGCTAGCGAGCCGCCTCACCGATGCGTCCAGCGCGCACGGAACTGCAAGGTGGCCGTGGAGAAGCCACGTCCAGGAGAGAATCCGTGAAAACTTTAACCGCCATCGCCGCACTCAGCCTGTGCTTCGCCGGAACCGCTTACGCCCAGATGACGCCGGAGCAATCGGCGGCCACGCGCGCGACGCTTAATGCGCAACAGGCCGACGCTGCCCACCAGCAAGTCGAGCAAAACGTCGCGAGCCAGTAGGAACACAATGCCGCAGTGGCCACGGGCGCGGCGATAGAAGATCACAACGCCATGGTTTACCATCGCGCGATGCACGAACATTACCATAACATCCGCGAATATCATCGGGCGATGCGCGAATGGCGTGCCGATGTCGCGGAATGCAATGCCGGCCACCGGTCGTATTGCGATCATCCGCGACCGATTTACTGAGCCATCAGGTTTGAAATTCGCCGAGGGGCGAATATAGGCGCGCTGCCGGTCATCACGTTAGCGCGCCCTTTCATCCTTGCATTTCCAACCCGATCCGCTAAGCGCCGCGGCTCGCGCGGATGGAATCGCTGCCCGCGCGTTTCGCAGAAAGCCGGAGGGGCCCCCGCGCATAGCCGTGGGCAAGCCAGCGATCGGCCTTGAATGAAAGGATAAACCGTGCCGCTTTACGAGCACGTGTTCCTGGCTCGCCAGGATCTCAGCCAGTCGCAGGTCGATGCGTTGGCCGCCAATGCCACCGAAATTGTCGAGACCAACCAGGGCAAGGTCACCAAGACCGAAGCCTGGGGCCTGAAGGGCCTGGCCTACAAGATCAAACGCAACCGCAAGGCGCATTTCGTCATGCTCAACATCGAAGCCCCTGCTGGCGTCGTGGCCGAGCTGGAGCGCCAGACCGCCATCAACGAGGACGTGATCCGCTTCCTCACCGTGCGCGTCGATGAGCACGAGGGTGCGCCTTCGGTGCAGATGCGCAAGCAAGAACGCGAACGGCCCCGTCGCCGCGACCGCGAGGAGATGTAATCATGGCCCGCGCCTTTTTCCGCCGCCGCAAATCCTGCCCGTTCTCGGGCAAGAATGCTCCTACCATCGACTATAAGGACGTGCGCCTGCTGCAGGGCTTCATGTCCGAACGCGGCAAGATCGTGCCGAGCCGGATCACCGCCGTTTCCGCCAAGAAGCAGCGCGAACTGGGTCAGGCGATCAAGCGTGCCCGCCATCTGGGCCTGCTGCCCTATCTTGTGAAGTAGGAGGAAAAAACCATGCAAATCATCCTCCTCGAACGGATCGAGAAGCTTGGCGCGATCGGCGATGTCGTCGCGGTAAAGGACGGTTACGCCCGTAACTTCCTGCTCCCCAACAAAAAGGCGCTGCGCGCCAACGAAGCCAACCGCAAGGTCTTCGAAGCCAGCCGCGCCCGTATCGAAGCCGAAAACGCCACCCGCCGCGACGCCGCCCAGGCCCGCGCCGGCGGGGTCGAAGGCCGCACCGCAGTGATCATCCGCGCCGCCTCGAACTCGGGCCAGCTTTATGGTTCGGTGTCAGTGCGCGATATCGTCGATACGCTGAACGCCGAGGGCGCCAAGCTGACCAAGACCATGATCGTGCTGGAACGCCCGATCAAGACCATCGGCGTGTTTGATGTGCGCGTGTCGCTGCACCCCGAAGTCGCCGTCATGGTCAAGGTCAACGTCGCCCGCTCGCCGGACGAAGCCGAACTGCAAGCCAAGGGCGTCGATGTGATGGCGGCGATGTTCGAAACCGATACCGCCGGTTTCACCGAAGCTTACGATCCCAACGCCGAACCCGGCGCGATCCCGACCGACCTGCTGGACGACGAGCCCGAGGGTGAAGCCGCCTGATCGGTTTGATCGTCAGACAATACGGGAAAAGGGGCACTGCGGTGCCCCTTTTTTGTTTCCGGCCCGTCGCGCCAGATGACAGCGTTGCGCCTGCTGCCGCCCGAAGCGTAATGGTGGCCATCAGCAGCCGAACCCGAGCCATCAAAGAAGGCCAGACACACGCATGCCCGATAAAGTTCACCTCGGACGTTTCACCGCCGATCACAAAGACCCGGTCACGGTGTTCATCATTGGCATGCGGATCAACAAGTTTTACCGGATCGACAAATGGTTGCCGGTCGCGCGCGCGATGGCGCCGATGATCGCGGAACTTTCCGCCCAGCCCGAAAGTGGTTTCCTGGGTGCGGAAACGATGTTGAGCGGGCTGCGGACCCTGGTGATCCTGCAATATTGGCGCAGCTTCGATTGCCTGGAGGCTTACGCGACCGATCGCAACCAAAGCCATTTGCCAGCGTGGAAAGCTTTCTATCGCAAAGCGAACAGCGGCGGCGCCGTGGGTATTTTTCACGAGACCTACTGTGTCGAGCCGGGCCAGTTCGAGACGGTCTATGGCAATATGCCAAGCTTTGGCCTGGGCAAGGTCGCGGGTTTGGCGGCTGCTCCCGGAGCCCGGAACAAGGCCCGCGCCCGGATGATCGCAACCGTCAAAACCGGCCTATAAGACCTTTTCACTCAAAAACGGCGCGTCAGGCTGACGGTCGTGCTGCGGAGTGGCTGGGGGGAATTGCGGGGTGGCGATGCCGCGGATCGACAGTTCCTGCGCCAGATCGTCCGCTTCGCCGAAATCCCCGCAGCGCGCTCGCAAAAACCGCAGCAGTTCCGTCCGGTGTTGCTCGAACAGCGAAGCCAGGCCGCTGATCGCCGGTGCTACGCTGGGAATCCATCCGCTATCGCGCGTTCTCTCATGCCATGGCAAGTGCGAGCAGCCCGCGCACGTGGCGATTGATGGCATGCTCGTGCACCGCAATCCGCTCGCGCGCAAATCCGCCAGCCATCAGCGCATCGGTCAACTGCGCCGCGTCGTAAAGCCGGTGGGTGGCGGGGCTGACGAAGGGCCATTTCGCCATCGTCGCGCCATGCGTGACATAGGCCACCATGCGCCCGCCGGGGCGCAGCACGCGCTTCAAATCGGCGATCATCAACCCCGCGTCATCGCAGAAATACAGCAGATTCAGCGCCAGAGCGGCATCGAAACTGGCGGCTGCAAACGGCAATGCGCCCAGCGACGCGAGCTGGAAGCTGGCCCCGTCCGGTCCATAACGCCGTTGCCGCGCACGTTCCAGCATCGTTGCCGAGCGATCGACCCCGGTGACGCAGCAAGCCGCGCGCTGCAACAGCTGCTGGCTTGCCGCCCCGGTGCCGCAGCCGATGTCGAGGATATGCTCGCCCGGCATCGCGGCCAGCAAGTCGAGCGCAAGGCTGACCGGCTGGCGATTGGCGAAATCCATCACCGCGCCCAGAATGCGCCCTTTGCGCCCCTCCGGGTGCGAGAGTTGCCGGCCGATTGTGCGCAGCAAACCGGTCAACGCTGCTTGGCGAGCAACGCCTGGATTTCGCGGCGGCGGCCCGCATCCCACGCCGGACGGCTGGGATCATGCGGCGCGCGCAAAGCTTTTTCCAGCGCCGCGCGGGCGCCGGGCTTGTCGCCCTGATCGGACAGGAAATCGCCCCAGAAATAATTGGCATCCATGCCGTTGGGGTCCAGCACCAGCGCCTGTTGCAGCAATTGCCGCGCGCGATTTTTGTTGCCAAAGCCGATCGGCGACCCCGGTACCTTGTAATACAGCACGCCCAGGCTCATCGCCGCGCCGCCGTTGGCTACCTTCGGGTTTATGGCATAGGCCCGTGCCAGCAGGTCGCGCGCCCGATAGGCCAGGCCCAACTGGTGAAAGAAGTTGGCGCGATTGGCTTCTTCGGACACGACGATGCCTTCCCACAGCAGCGGTTCGGCCTGTCCGGGGTAGCGGGCGACCAGCTGCGACGCCTGGTGGTCGAGATTTTCGAGAGCCTGCGCCTGGTGGCTGGAGCCGTTCATTTCATAAGCGATATGCGCCCAGCCGTCGTTGATGGCCTTGACCTGCTCGGTCATCGATTGGGTTGGCGCCTGGGTTGGCGACTGTGCTGCGGCGGATGTTGCGCCAACAGCAAACGCCGCGATCGCCAATGTTAGCAGGGATTTGTTCATCGCATTTCTCTCCGGCAGTTTATGGGAATTGTTTATGCGCCAGTTTGATCTGGCGGCGCAGTCCGGCGTCGATCAGTCGCGGCGCCAGCGCGTTGATCCGGGCGTACAGCCGTTCCATCCGGCCGATCGCGACGCTATCTTCGCCCCGGCAGATGGCATCGGCAATGCGCCGCGCGACCGCTTCAGGATCGTCCGCACTCATCCCCATCACGGCGAGAAAGCGATCGACTTCGCCGCTGTTAAAGGGCGTGCGCGCGGCGCGCGGTGCGACATGGGTGACGTGCACGCCACTGTCGGCCAGTTCCCGGCGCAGCGCCTGGCTCAGCGCGGCCAGTCCGGCCTTGCTGCTCGAATAGACCGCAAACCACGGATAGGGGATCGCGCCCAGCATCGAGCCGATGTTGACGATCCGGCCTGAACCGCGCGCGCGCATCGGTCCCGCCACCGCCTGGGACAGCAAGGCGGGGACCACCAGATTGACCCGATAACACAGCGCGATCAGCGCCGGGTCGGCGGCGGCATGGAGGCCGAAGCTCATCACCCCGGCCAGGTTGATCAGGATGTCGGGCGGATCGGCGCTCAGGCTTTCGCACAGCTTTGCGCATTCCGCCTCATCCCCCAGGTCGACTTGTCGGCTGGTCGTCGCGGATGGGCTGGCGATGCGGTCGATGCCGACCACATCGGCGCCGCGCTCGACCAGCAATCGCGCCAGCCGGTCGCCGATGCCACCCGCCGCACCGGTCAATACGATGGTCTTACCCAAAATTGTCTGGCGTTCAGGCGGCAACGACGCTCTCCCCCAATGGAATGCTGGCAAACATGCCGCCAAACAGGCCGAACATCGCGCGCGCCATGGTGATGATCGCGGCGCGGTCTGCGGGGTCGGTCAGGCCGTTGACCGTCTTGGCAAAGAACAGCAAATGATCGGCGTCGAGCGCGCCATGCGACGTCAGATAAGTGAACGCCTCGGGCGGCAGACCCAGCCTTTCCGCCACCGCCGAGGCACCGCGCTGGGCCAGCGCGGCGCTGACGCTTTCCAGCACATAGATCATGCCGAAATAGCTGACCGGATTGCCGGTGCGGACCTGGTCATAGGCATGCTCGATCATCGCCGCCGTGGCGGATGCGGGCGCGCTGCGGCGCACCGCAAGGGCATCGCCCCCGGCAGCGGCAATGTCGGACAGGATCCATTCGTCGTGGCCGCTTTCTTCGGCGATGTAATCGTCAAGCGCGGCGATCATCGCAGGCCTGCGCTGCATGCGTTCGCGCGCCGCTTGCATCAGCGGTACGGTATGGCGGACGTGGTGCCAGGCCTGCGCCAGATAGGCCAGGTACACCTCGCGCGAGATCGTTCCCGACAGACCGGCGCGAACCTGCGGGATCGTCAGAAAACGCAAGCGTTCGCGAAATGTCGCGGCGTCGAGTTCGTTGCTGAACAGCAGCGGACCCTGTGTCCAGGCCGCGAGAATGGCGTTGCGTTTAAGCTTGCCATTGCCCGACAGCATGCCGTTATCGGGAGTAAAGGGCGCAACTTCGCGCCACTCGGCGATCTGGGCGTAGGCGGGTAGCGTAGCATTCGCGGCGGCGACCACCGCTGCCAGATCGACATCGGGCGTGCCGGGCACCAGCAATGCGCGCGGCGCGGGCAAGCCATCGCCCCAGACCATTGCCTGCAGCAGGCCCGGCTGCGCCAGCAGCGCCTCTTCCACCCATTCGGGCGAGACATTGCGGCCATAGCTGGTGACGATCAGGTTGGACTTGCGCCCGGCAATCCACAGCCGCCCGGCGTCGTCGATTTGGCCGATGTCGCCGGTATGGAACGGCCCGGCTGGCCGAACGGCATCGCCGACCGTACCCAGGTACAAAGGGCCATCCAGCAACACCTCGCCATCTTCGGCGATCCGCGCCCGGACATGGCCGAGCGGTCGTCCGACCGAGCCGATATCCGTACTTCCGACGGCTTCCAGCGCGACGACCGAGCCGAGTTCGGTCAAGCCATAGCCTTGCCGCACCGGCAAGCCGAGCGCGCGGGCCTGCGCAATCAAGACGGGCGCGGTGCGGGCGCCGCCGACCGCAACGATGGTCAGCGCGGGCAACTGCAAGCCGGTCGCTGCCATCACCGCGACTAGGCCCGCAAGATATTCGGGCACCAGGATCAAGGAAGTGACCCGCAGTCGCGCGATCGCCTCCGCCATTATGACAAAGTCGGGCCGGAACGGTTGGGCCAGGCCGATCGCGGCTTGCGGCGGGGCGACATAGCTGCCCCCGGCCAGCAATGTGGCGTAGAGTCCGGCGACCGTTTCCAGCAGGATACCCGGTGGCAGCAGCGCCAGATGACGCCCGGCGTGTTCCGATCCCACCGCCGCTACGACCGCGCCTGCCACCTCCAGCAGATGCGGCGCCGACAGGCAGATGCCCTTGGGCGCGCCGGTCGATCCCGACGTGAATGAAATGCGCGCGGCTCCATCGGGCAGCAGGGATTGCGCGGAATTGTCCCGGCTTGCCGGAGCCGCGCTCAAATCGAAATTCCGCGCGCCACACAGCCTGCGGGCGTAATCGGCCTGATCGGGCGTGAAGAACGGGGGCAGGGACAGCACCGGAATGCCTGCCTCCAGCAAGGCCAGTTCCGCCACCACGGCTTCGCGGCCATGATCGAGACTCAGCGCCACCGGCTGGGCGCAATCATACCGCGCGCGAAGCCGATCAGCCAGTTCGGCCACCATAGCCCACAATTGTGCATAGCTGACGGGGTCTGAATTTACCGGATCGACGGCAATGCGCGCGGGATTTTCGATAGCGTGGCGGTGCAGCGCATGGCCAAGCGCGGTGCGTGGTGCCGTCATGCCGCCTCGGGGTCCAATCGCTCCGCTTCGCGGCGGGTGCGATTACTGCCTCGCCGCCGTCTCAGCAGCGCGGATATGGCGCGTTGCCCCGCAACAATCTCGCCGACGCAGACCTGCGGGTCCAGCTCATAATAACGGCCCCAATGCGACGCTTCCTCGCCCAGCCGGTCCGCAGTGGCCAGCGCCAGCACATGGATCGGCACGCCAAGCCGCCCGAACATGTCACGCAGCGGCTTTGTCAGGGTCGCTGCGGCGACCTCGCTGGTATCCGCCAGATCGTTGGCGGTTCTGCCCCACAATTCGATCAGGGCCATCGCATCGACCGCCGCGAAATTGCCGATCTCGACGATCTTGTCCCGCGCCACCGGGCGCGCCAATGCGACCGAGGTCAGGGCCTCGATCGGGGCATCGAGATACCGCTCCAGAAACAATCGTTCGCTGCCTGCACGGGTAAAGCCCAGCGCCGCGCCATGCTCGGGCACGTCGCCATAGCGCATATATTGCGCGAAACCCGGTTCCAATGTTGCCCCAAAGGCCCGCCGATAGGTTCGGCGGATCATCGGAAATGCATCCCAATCGACCATTCGCACTCCTAAACTCACCTCGACACGCCGGCATTGACAGACACGGCGTGACACATGGCGATCCACAGTCAATCAAAAGAATTTTCTGGTCGCTTCGCATGAGCGCGGTCGGTTGACCAACGCCTGAATGGTCATTTTTTGTACCGGCCCTTGCGACAACTGGGCTGTTTCGTCGCGTTAATCCGTGCTAGGGGGGCGCCGCTGAACGTCGCAATCGACGGATATTGGGCCGCCTTGGCTCTCCCTTTGTCCCCAAATAGCCTCACGAAGCCGGGATGTGTGAACGTTTTACGCATGCCCGCCCCACTTGCGGACATAAGGAATCGCAAAAATGACTATCGGAACCGTGAAGTTTTTCAACGCCGACAAGGGCTATGGCTTTATTGCCCCCGAAGACGGCGGCTCGGACGCATTTGTGCATATCTCGGCCGTGGAACGTGCCGGCATGCGCACCCTGAACAAGGATCAGCGCGTATCCTACGAGCTGGAAACGGATCGTCGCGGCAAGACTTCGGCTGTCAATCTGGCCGCCGCCTGAATACATTGTGGGGTGCCGTTAGCGGCACCCCATTTTCTCCCAACAAACATAGAGGATAGAGTAGTTACCAATGGCAGGTTACAAGGAACCCGGCTTTCAGGAACGGGTAGCCATTGCTGCCCAGGCGCGCGAGACCGCGCTGGCCAAGCTGAAAGCCAAGCCGCAGATCGATGAGGCGGAAATCGCCCGGCTAAAGGCAGAACACGACGCACGCGAAGCCGCGAAACTGGAAAAAAGCGCTGCAATCAAGGCCGCTCGCGAAGCCGATCGCGAGGCGGAACGCGAAGCCCGGCGCCTGCGCGAGGAAGCCGCCGCGCTGGCCGCAGCCCCCGCACCCAAGATGAGCGCCGAAGAACGCAAGGCCATCCGCGACGCCAAATACGCCGCGCGCAAGGCCCGCAAGGGCCGCTGACGGCATGATGCATGGCCAACTCGCCCCAATAAGCCCCCCGATCGCGGGGAAATGATCGCGCGCGAACTGCTGGGCACGGCGCAAGTGCCCGGCGGGGAGGAATTGCGTCTGTTTCGCCATGGCGCCGATTTCATGATCGTGCTGGATCGCAACGAATTGATGAACACCAGGATGAGCGGCTCTGAAGAGGCGCTGGCGGTGATGAGCATTGCCCGGCTGCCAGCGGGCGGCGCGAAACATGTCCTGATCGGCGGCTATGGCATGGGCTTTACCTTGCGCGCTGCGTTAGAGGCGCTGGATGCGGATGCGCGCGTCACCGTTGCTGAACTGGTGCCAGAGATCATCGCCTGGGCGCGTGGACCGATGGCAGAGCTGACCGCGGGGTGTCTGGACGATCGCCGCGTGGTGCTGCTCGACGATGACGTGTCGTGGATGATCGGCGGCGCCGAGGAAGAATACGACGCCATCCTGCTCGATGTCGACAACGGCCCCGACGGACTGGTGCGGCAGGACAACGGCCGGTTGTACACGATGCGCGGTTTGCGTTCGGCGCTGGCGGCACTGCGTCCGGGCGGCGTGCTGGCGGTGTGGTCGGCAGGCCCGGACCCTGGTTTTACGCGGCGCTTGTCCGACGTCGGCTTTGCCGTCGAACAAGTCCGCGTGCGCGCGCGCAGCAACGGCAAGGGCGCGCAGCATGTCATCTGGTTCGCCACCAAGGGCTGGCCGGCGACCGCTTAACGCACCGTGCGGTAAATCTGGCTGCCTTCAATCCTCCCCCTTTGGGGCAGCCCCGCAGGGCTGACGGAGGGGGCGGTTTCATGGACAATGTCCGCGAATGTTGCGCGCGGGCGCCCCCCTCCGTCTCGCTTCGCGAGCCACCTCCCCCAGAGGGGGAGGATTTTGCGATTCATATTAACGACGACCGCTTAACGCACCAATCCCGCCGCGACCGAACTCATACGCTCGATCGCCTGAAGCAGCGTGTGCGGATCGACCGGTTTGCTCATCTGGATGCAGTCATCGACCGCGATCTTCGCCATGGTGTCCGTCGAGATATCGCCGGTCAGGATGATCGCCGGGAGATCGTCGTCCAGCACGGCGCGCAGCTTGCCCACCAGTTCCAGCCCGTTGATCCCGCCCGGCAAATTATAATCGGTCAACAGGATGTCGGGACGGATGGTTGCGTCCGCCACCAGCGCCAGTGCGGCGGCGGCATCGCTGGCCACGCTGACCACGTAACCGTGGGAAGTCAGCAATAGTTCGAGCAGATCGAGAATATCGGGGTCGTCATCGACAACCAGCATCTGCAAATGCTGCGGGTGTACGGTTTTTGCCGGTTCCATCGAAGCCAGCGGCAGGGCGGGGGTTTCGGTCACGCTGTTCCGCAATGGCACCGTGACCCCGAACAGCGATCCCGTGCCCGGCACCGAGCGCACGTCGATGGCATGACCCAGCAAGTGCCCCAGCCGCTGGACGATCGACAAGCCGAGCCCCAGTCCCCGGCTGCGTTCGCGCGCTTCATTGCCGATCTGGTGGAATTCCTCGAAAATCGCCTGCAATTGGTCCTTGGCAATGCCGATGCCGGTGTCGCCGACCGCGATCCGCACGCATGGACCGACATGCCGCACACCGAGCACGATCTTGCCATGCTCTGTGTATTTGATGGCATTGCCGATCAGATTGCGAATGATCTGTTCCAGCAGGCGCGGGTCCGTCTCCACCAATGCGCTGGTCCGAACGACCCGCAACGACAGCCCGCGCGCCTGCGCGATATAACCGAATTCGTCATGCATTCGGTCGAACAGTTCCGCCAGCGGGAACACCACAAGTTTGGGCTGGACCACCCCGGCTTCGATCTGGTTGATGTCGAGCAGGGCATTGAGCATGCTGGAAATGGTCCGCAGCGTTTGTTCAAACCGGATCAGCAATTTCTGCGGCTTATCGCCTTCCACCGCCAGCACCAGCAGTTCCTTGAGCAGGGTCAGCGATTGCAACGGCTGGCGCAGATCGTGGCTTGCAGCGGCGAGGAAACGCGACTTGGCCAGGTTGGCGCGCTCGGCCTCCAGCTTGGTCGCCTCCAGCGCGACTTCGGTCAGCTTGCGCTGGGTGATATCGGCAAAAGTGATGACCACGCCTTCGACCCGGCCGTCATGGGTCAGATAGGGAAATATCCGGCGCAGGAACCAGATCCCGGCGGGCGCGGCGACCTCGCGCTCGGTCGATGCGGCGCCCGATGCGACTTCATGCGCCTCGCTCAGCAGCGTTTCGTTCATGGCGATCGAGCGCAGATCGGACAACGGCCGGCCGATGTCGCCGGGAATGATGCGGAACAAGGCGCTGACCGCAGGCGTGAAAAATCGGATTTTGAGTTCCAGATCCAGGAACAGCGTGCCGATATTGGTGCTGTACAGCACGTTCTGCAAATCGTCCGAGGTCAGCCGCTGGCGGTCCAGCGTTTCCTGAAGCTGGCTGTTGAGCGCGGTCAGCTCCTCGTTCAGCGATTGCAATTCCTCCTTGGATGTCAGCAATTCCTCGTTGGTCGACTGGAATTCCTCGTTGACCGACATCGCCTCTTCATTGATCGCTTTTTGTTCCTGATGCGAGGTTTCCTCATTCTGGATCGAGACCAGCAACTCGGCCTGTGCCGCTTCGAGTTCTCGTTCCAGTTCTGCGACCCGGCCACCAGGGGCGTGTGCCGGCACCGCAATGGCTTCGACTTCCCCGGCGGGCTCGTCCACAAAGCACACCAGCAACAGGTCTTCGTCGCCGACAAGCTGTTCGACGGCGATGCTGAACCAGATCGTCTTGCCATCGACGGTCAGCCGGGTGCGCGTACTTTTCGGGAGGCCACGCCCGTGCCCAGGCCCATGCCCAGGCGGCACGCTTGTCACCTCAATGGCTTGTTCGATGGCCAGCTTCAGCTTGCGGCGCAGCGCCGGGGCCGCCATCGCCAGCAGATCGTGGCTGGCATAGCCCGCGGCAAGCTGGAGATAGCGGTTCGTCGGGCCCATGGCATACAGCACCTGCCGCTGGCGGTTGATCAGCAAGGCTGCGGGGGCATGGCCCGCCAGCACCGCCCTGGCGCAGATATCGGCCAGGCTGCTGCGCCGCGCCTGCGACGAATCGCGCCCAGCCATGGTCAGGCGCGGTGGGGTTTCACCAAAACTGAACGGAATATCGGACTCGCCCGGTCTAGCCTTGGCGACATGACGGTAAAAGCGCTCGGACTTGGTAATAAGTTCGAAGCGGGTGCCGCTCTTGCCTACCGTCTCGGATGACCCGAGCAGCAGGATGCCTCCTTCGCGCAGGGCGAAATGGAAAAAGGCGATGACCTTGGCCTGCGCTTCGGGATTGAGATAGATCAGAAGATTGCGGCACGATACCAGGTCGATGCGCGAGAATGGCGGATCCGACAGCACATCCTGCACCGTAAAGACCACGAGGCCGCGCAGGTCGGGCACGACGCGGTAGCCGTGATCCTCCTTGATGAAATAGCGCGCCAGCCGATCGGCGGGGACGGTACCGGCAATGTCCTGCGGATACAGACCTTCGCGCGCGATCGCGACCGCATCGAGGTCGATATCGGAAGCAAAAATCTGCAGTTTGATGGCGCGCCCGGCGGCTGCAATCGCGTCGCGGCAGACCATCGCCAGCGAATAGGCTTCCTCGCCGGTGCTGCATCCCGCGACCCAGATGCGCAAGGTTTGCTGGGCGGGAAAGCGCTCGATCATCCCCGGAATAATGGTCTTGTCCAACGCCTCGAACACCTTGGGGTCGCGGAAAAACGAGGTGACGTTGATCAACAGGTCCTTGACCAGCAGGTCGCACTCCGCGCGGTTCTGGCGCAGTCCTTCGAGGTAGACGGCGAAATCGCTGCGATGGATGCCGAGCAAGCCCATGCGCCGCTCGATCCGGCGCAGAATCGTGCCCGGCTTGTACTGGCGGAAATCCTGCGCGGTCTGTTCGTGGAGGAATGACAGGATCGCGACGAGCGCCTCTGCGTCACCGCCATCACCGATCAGGGCCATCGGTTCGGCTGCTGGCGGGTGTTGCGCTCTCGCTGGACCATCGCTGGACACGGCGCGGTGGCCGCTCGCCAATTGCCGGGCATGGTCGGCGAAGGCTGCCGGCATCTCGGCCAGACGTAATATCCTATCGACATCACCTGTGGCGATCGCGTTGCGCGGCATGCCGTCAAATTCGGCCTCGTGTGGATCCTGGGCAATGACGCAGCCGCCAGCCCGCCCCAGGGCAGACAGACCGAGGCAGCCGTCGGTGCCCATTCCCGACAGGATAACCCCCAGCGTTTGCGGCCCGCAACCATCGGCCAGCGATTTCAGCAGGAAATCAAACTGCATCCTGCTGCCATGCCGGGCCTGCGGCGCGGTCAGATGCAAGGTGGCCCCGCGCACGGACAGATAGCGCCCCGGCGGAATGACGTAGACATGCCCGGCGGCAAGCGGACAATTATCGCTGGCATCGACCACCGGCATGGCAGTGTGCCTGGCCAGCAGGTCGGCGAGCAGGCTGGGATGGGTCGGATCGAGATGCTGGACGAGCAGAAAGGCCATATTGCCCAGGAATGCTCGGTCGATGTCGTTGGCGGCACTGGAAATGGCGTCGAAAAGCCGTGATGCCGCCTCCAGCCCGCCCGCCGAAGTGCCGATCGCAATAATCGGCAGCAGGTCGGGTGGCAGCGGTTCTGGCGGCGAACCCAGGGGTTGAGCCTGAGCAGGAGGTCCGCGCGCCAGCGGCAAATCAGCGCCGGTCGCGGGTGGCTCTGTACTTTGCGGCGACGAGCGATTACCCTCGGGCTGCGCAGTCGCTTCTCTCTGATCCTCCGTCATGGTGCCTGGATAGCACTGTCGGCGACGCAGAGTGCTACCAATAATGCGACAGGACTGTTTAAATTTTAAAGACTCGCCGTCAAAAACAATGTGGGGCTGGCTGGCCTCATAATCAGACCAGGCTTCGTGGACCGCAGCCTGCCGACGCGTTACTGCCATGGGACTACAAATATGCTTTCGTCGCTGTCCAGTTTCACGGCAAAAACCTCTGGCGCGAAGCCATGAGCCCCAAATCATGACCAAAGCACTGCGCATCGTCATAGTCGAGGATGACGGGCTGATCGCCATGGATCTGGCGGAACTGCTGGCCGGGATGGGCCATGAAGTTTGCGCGATCGCCAGCACCGAAGTCGCAGCCGAGGCGGCGGCGGTGGAATGGCGCCCGGACCTGATGATCGTCGACGGCAGCCTGCGCGGCGGCAGCGGCGTGGCGGCCATGGCGCGCATCCTGCAAACCGTGGATGTCGCGCATCTTTATGTCAGCGGCAATCCCTGGGCGATTTCAGAGGCGGTGCCGGATGCCGTCGTCGTCGCCAAGCCGTTCACCCTGCGCGAGCTGGAACGCGGCATGAACAGCGCCTGCGAAGCGGCACAGCAGCGTTCCAACCCGGCGGAGTGAGCTTCTGGCCGGAGCGTCATGCCGTAAATCTGCGCCACACTCCGTCCGTGCTGAGCTTGTCGAAGCATTGTCCTTTTCTTCGTGCGCCTCACCCAGTCTCAAGCAAGAAATGCAGCCCTTCGACAAGCTCAGGGTAGACGGGTTTGGTTGGCGATTCAGATTAACGGCAGCACTCTAAACCCGCCCGACGCTGTGATAAACGAAGCCGGCGCCGCGCAATTCGGCGGGGTGGTAGATATTGCGCAGGTCGATGAGCAGCGGGTTTTTGACCACTTGTTTCAGCCGGGCGAGGTCGAGCGCGCGAAACGCATCCCATTCGGTCACCAGCACCACAGCGTCGGCGCCGTCCGCCGCCTCATAGGCCGATCCGGTCATGGTGACCCCCGGCATCAGCGCGGTGGCGGCTTCCATGCCTTCGGGATCGTAAGCGGTGACCTGCACCCCCGCGTCCTGCAATGTCTGGGCAATCGCGATTGACGGCGCGTCGCGCATGTCGTCGGTGTTGGGCTTGAAGGTCAGGCCGAGCAACGCGACTTTCTTGCCACGCACGGCATTCCCCCCGGCACCGTTCCCCCCGGCACTGTTCAGTGCGTCGATCACTTTGCGGCCCATCGCCCGTTTGCGGCTTTCATTGACCTTGGCCACGGCCTCGACGATACGGGTCGGACTGTCATAATCCTCGGCGGTCTTCAACAGCGCCAGCGTGTCCTTGGGGAAACAACTGCCGCCATAGCCTGGCCCGGCGTGGAGGAACTTGGCGCCGATGCGGTTGTCCAGCCCCATCCCGCGCGAGACGTCCTGGACATCCGCACCGACCTTTTCGCAGAGATCGGCGATCTCGTTGATGAAAGTGATCTTGGTGGCAAGGAAGGCGTTGGCGGCGTATTTTATCAGTTCGGCGCTGCGACGGCTGGTGAACAGCAACGGCGATCGGTTCAGGAACAGAGGCCTGTAGACTTCGCTCATCACGCTGCGCGCCCAGTCGTCGTCCGTACCGATGACGATGCGATCGGGACGCTTGAAATCGCCGATCGCGGCCCCTTCGCGCAGGAATTCTGGGTTCGAGGCGACGGCGAATTTGACGTCTGGGCTGGCTTGGCCGATGATTCGCTCGACTTCATCGCCGGTCCCGACAGGGACCGTCGATTTGGTCACGATCACCGCCGGATGGGTCAGGTTCGCACCGACTTCCCGCGCCACTTCGTAGACGAAAGTCAAGTCGGCATGGCCGTCACCCCGGCGCGACGGCGTGCCCACGGCAATGAACACCGCGCCCGCATGGTCCATGCCGCTGGGCAGGTCGGTGGTGAAAGACAAGCGCCCGGCCTTGACGTTGCTGGCCACCAGTTCGGCCAGGCCAGGTTCGAAAATCGGCATGACCCCGGCATTCAATGCCGCGATTTTGGCGGGATCCTTGTCGATACAGACGACATCATGGCCGAAATCAGCGAAACAGGCGCCCGATACCAGCCCGACATAACCCGACCCGACCATCGCAATTTTCATATGATTTCCCTCAAGCCTGCCAGTCTTTCCGAAATGGTAATGCCGTCGGCGCCTTCGCTGGCCTCGATCAGCCAGCGCTGGTCGCCTTCAAGACCGATCGCGGTCAGAATACCGCTGGCATAAGCGCCGGTATCGATGCCGATGCGGTTTTCGCGAAAAGTCACCTGTTCACAAATGGTGTGGCCGTGCACCACGACCGCGCCGTGATCGCCGTCGTGACTGAGGAAAGGCTCGCGAATCCATAAGAGGTCGCTGCGCTGCTGCTCGTCGTGCGCGACGCCAGGGCGGATGCCGGCATGGACGAACAGATAATCGCCGATCTGGACCTGTTCTTCAAAGCTGCGGATGAATTCCAGCACCGCGCCAGGAATATGGTCCGCCATCCACGCCTGCAACTCCTCATGCGTGGCGGCGGCATAAGCGTCTTGATCGATGCCGAAGCTGAGCACCGTTTCGCACCCGCCACAGCGCAGATAAGCGCGCAAAATATTGAGATCGGTCAGGCTTTCGAGCAGCATTTCCTCATGATTGCCGCACAGGATGCGGACCCGCCGACGGCTTTGCCAGTCCTGCGCCAGCGATAGCACCCGCGCGCTGTCGGGACCGCGATCGACCAGGTCGCCCAGCAGCACGACCGTGGTCTGCGCCGCAGCACCGCGCACGCGATTGCGGCGCCGGTCATCGTCATCGATGGCCGCGATCAGGGCGGCGAACAGATCGGCCCGGCCGTGAATATCGCCCACCGCATAGACGCGTTGACCCTGCGGCACCCCCGGTAGCGGCATTGCCACCTGGGCTACCCCTCGGGCACGGAACAATTGGCGCAGCGAGGCAATCATGAGGTGTCGGCCTACGGTCAGACGCAGGGCTGGTCAAGCGCTTGCCGCAACGCAGCATGGACAGATTTGCGCTGACCGCTTGCGCCCGTGCACCGGCGCTGTAGTTTGGGACCCCGCCCTCGATACCGCCCCAGCCATCCACGAAACGAGCCAGTCATGCCCCAATTCCTGCACGCCATGATCCGGGTCAGCGATCCCGCTGCAACCATCGCCTTTTTCCAATTGCTGGGGCTGCGGGAAGTGCGCCGCCATGCCAATGAACAGGCCCGCTATACGCTGATATTCCTGGCCGCGCCCGGACAGGAAGGCGTGGCGGAGGTCGAGCTGACGCATAATTGGGACGAGACCGGTTATACTGGTGGGCGCAATTTCGGCCACCTCGCGTACCGGGTCGACGATATCTATGCGACCTGCGCCCGGTTGATGGCCGCCGGAGTGACGATCAACCGACCGCCGCGCGATGGCCACATGGCCTTTGTCAAATCCCCCGACGGCATCTCGATCGAACTGTTGCAGGATGGCCGTCTTGAACCGCAGGAACCCTGGGCCAGCATGGCGAATACCGGCAGCTGGTAGGGTCAACCTCGGCGTGACGCGACCCCCAGAATAATGTAACCCGCCATCGCCGACACCGCCGATCCTGCCAGCACGCCCAGCTTCGCCGTTTCCGCGAATGGCGGCGCGGCTGGAAAGGCCAGCGCGGCGATGAACAAGCTCATCGTGAAACCGATCCCGGCCAGCACGCAGACGCCCCACAACTGCGCCCAACTGGCGCCATGCGGTCGTTGCGTCACGCCCATCCGCTCGGCCAGTGCGACCGCGCCGAATATGCCCAGTGGTTTGCCGATCACCAGTCCCACCGCCACCGCGAGCGGCAGGGGTTGCAGAGCCGCGTCGAACCAGTGGCTTGACGCGCCCACGACAGACACCCCGGCGTTGGCGAGCGCGAACAATGGCAGGATCAGCCATGCGCACCACGGCGACAGCCAATGTTCCAGGCGAAGAAACAGGCTGGCATGGGGATCGCCGTGCCTGCCGCCGCCCCGCAGCGGCACCGTCAGGGCGGCGGCGACCCCGGCGATGGCGGGATGGACCCCCGACCGCAGCACGCAGGCCCATAGCAGCAAAGAGCCCGCCAGATAGACCGAGCCGCGCTGGCAACCACAGCGATTAAGCGCCAGCAGCGCCGCCAGCACCGCGCCGCTCGCCGCCAACCACGCCGCCGAGGTATGGGCATGATAAAAAGCTGCGATAATCGTCACCGCACCCAGATCATCGACCACCGCCACGCTCAACAGGAACAGCCGCAGGGAAGCGGGCAGACGCCGCCCGACCAGCCCCAGCACGCCGATGGCAAAGGCGATGTCGGTCGAGGTCGGGATGGCCCAGCCCGCTGCCAGTCGCGAATCCCCCCGGATACAGGCCAGATAGACCAGCGCCGGGACAATCATCCCCGCCGCCGCCGCCAGTATTGGCAATCGCCGTCGGGCGGGGGTGGCGAGGTCGCCAATCAATGCTTCGCGCTTGATTTCCAGGCCCACGGTGAAGAAGAACACCGCCATCAACGCTTCGTTGATCCAGGCCTGCAGGTCGGGCAGCGGCACTTCTGCGGCCAACCCTGCTGATGCGAAGAGTCGCGCATGAAACAGGGCGTGGTACCCGGCCGCCACAGGTGAATTGGCCGCGATCATCGCGACGCTGGTCATCACGATCAGGACCAGCCCGGCGGCGGCATCGCTGCCTGCGGCGGCATGCAGGGCCGAGCGTATTCGATCCGAACCAGATACTGACATCATGCGATTACGCTTGCGCCCCACTTTTCGACTGGCGGCCTTCCCCCGTGCGCCGCACTGGGTTAGGCATATCACCGGCTGCACCAATGCCGACGCTCAAAAAAGCCGATATTTGAATGGACGTCTATCTTCCCATAGCCAATATTTCGGTCAACGGGCTGGTGATCGTGTTGCTGGGCGGGCTGACCGGGTTGCTTTCCGGCATGTTCGGCGTGGGCGGCGGGTTCCTGACGACGCCGTTGCTGATCTTTTACGGCGTGCCGCCGACTGTGGCCGCCGCCTCCGCCGCCAGCCAGGTGACCGGCGCCAGCGTATCGGGGGTTTTCGCCCATAGCCGCCGTGGCGGGGTCGATTACCAGATGGGCGGGGTGCTGGTGGCGGGCGGCATCCTCGGCACCGGCATCGGTTCCCTGTTGTTCCGCCTGCTGTCGGTGCTGGGCCAGATCGATACGGTCATCAGCATTCTGTATGTCGTGCTGCTGGGCTCGATCGGCAGCCTGATGGCCCGTGAAAGCATTCAGACCTTGCGCGCCGCGCGCGGCACCGCGCCCCCTGTGGCAAAGCGCCGCCATCATCCGCTGGTCGCAAATCTGCCGATGCGGTGGCGTTTCTATCGCTCGGGGCTGTATATTTCGCCGCTGGCGCCGCTGCTGCTGGGGCTGGTCACCGGCATTGCGACGATGCTGATGGGCATCGGCGGCGGTTTCATGATGGTCCCGGCGATGCTGTATATCCTGGGGATGAGCGCCAACGTCGTCGTCGGCACCAGCCTGTTCCAGATCCTGTTCGTGACCATGGCAACGACGATGATGCATGCCTTGACGACCAAGGCGGTGGATCTGGTGCTGGCGGTGCTACTGCTGATCGGTTCGGTATCGGGGGCGCAGATCGGGGCAAAACTGGCGCAGAAGGCCAGTCCGGTGGGGTTGCGCCTGCTGCTGGCGGTGATCGTGCTGCTGGTCGCGGCGCGCATGGCGCTGGGTTTGACGTATCATCCTGACGAGATTTTCACGGTCAATCCGCTGTGAGGTATATTCTGGTCTTTTTGGCGCTGGTGCTGCTGACCGGCGCCCGCGATCCGATCCTGGTTCCCGATGTCTCGCAGCATTACATTGAAATCGGCCATGATTTCAACGGCACCGCGCTGCTCTTGTTCGGGGCTATCCTGTCACCTGAAGGCACCCGCGCCGCCAAGGATTATGACATCGTCGTCGTCCTGGAGGGGCCGACGCGCCCGATCGTGCTGCGTCAGAAAAGCCGTGTCGCCGGGGTCTGGGTCAATGCCGACAGTGCAACCTTCCGCTCGGCGCCCAGCTTTTATGCGGTGGCCTCGGCGCGGCCGCTGAATCAAATCGTCGATGATCGCACCGCCGCGATTTACGAGCTGGGACTGGGCGCGCTCCAGCTTTCGCCCTCGGACAGCATTGATCCAGGGGCGCAGGCGCGGTTTTCTGCCGGGCTAGTCGATTTGATGCGGCGCCAGGGGCTGTACAACCAGGACGAACATGCGGTCACCGTGACCGGCCAGGTGCTGTACCAGGCGCGCATCGTTCTGCCGTCCAGCGTGCCGATCGGCAGCTATACCGCCGAGACATTTGCGGTCACCCATGGCCGGGTGGTGGCGTCGGCGATCAGCCGCGTCGAGGTGCGCAAGCTCGGCATGGATCTGGCGATCACCAATTTCGCCCAGCACAGCGCCTTCCTTTATGGTATGCTGGCGGTCACCATTTCGGTCGCCATGGGCTGGGTTGCCGGGCGTTTCTTTCCGCTTGTTTAGGTGGAAATTAACCGCACCCACCTAGTACTGGCCTCCCGATGTTGGGCAAGTCGTCAGGACTGGCATGACCGATATGAGTATGAGCGGTTTCGACCGCGTCCAGCCGGTCCCGGATTGGCCAATGGGGGATGGGTTGCTTTCGCCTGCGCATCTGGTCGGCAAACCGATCGGCAACGTGCTCGAAATCGCCGGCTCGGGCAGCATGATCGCGCTCGATCGCGCGGCGATGGCACAATGCAGCGCTTGCCCCGACACCGCCATCGCCCGCGCGGGACAAGTCGGCAGCCTGGTCAAGGTACGCGTCGGCGACAATTGGTTGCTGGTCAGCGTGCGCAGTCAAAAACAGGCGCTGGACGACGCAACCAGCACCCTGGCCCAGGTTGATTTCATCGGCGAAGGCGATATCGACAGGCTGACCGGTGGCATCCATTCGTTCCGCCGAGGGGTCACCAATTACCCGCTGCCGTGTGCACCGGTCTATCCCGCCAGCCACGCCGATCTTTCCGACATATTCGCCGGTGACGGCAGCGGTTCGATCGAGATTGGCACCGTTTATCCAACCCGTACGATCCGTGGCAGTCTGTCCATCGACAAGTTCCTGGGCAAGCATTTTGCCATCCTCGGCTCGACCGGGACCGGCAAGTCGACCGGGCTGGCGCTGATCCTCCACCGCATCTGCGAGGTCGCGCCCCAGGGCCATATCCTGATGATCGACCCACATGGCGAATATTCGGCGTCATTCGGCCAGGCGGGCCTGACCCTGGACGTCTCCAACCTGCAACTGCCCTATTGGCTGATGGATTTCGCCGAGCATTGCGAAATCATGCTCAAAAGCAGCGGCGAAGATCGTCAGACCGATGTCGAGATCCTGGCCAAATGCCTGCTGGCGGCGCGTTCGAAAAATCGTCTGGCCGACGCGATCGGGCGGATCACGGTCGATTCGCCGGTGCCTTACCTGCTCTCCGACCTGTCGCTGATCCTGCAGAATGAAATGGGGCGGCTCGACAAACCCACTACGGCGGCCCCCTATCTGCGAATTCGCGCCCGGCTGGACGAGCTGAAGGTCGATCCGCGCTACCAGTTCCTGTTTTCGGGAATGCTGGTCGGCGACACCATGAGCGAATTCATCGCCCGTATTTTCCGGCTGCCGTCGCACGGGCGGCCGATCACCATCGTCGACTTGTCCGGAGTGCCTTCGGAAATAACTGCGACGCTGGTCGCGGTGCTCAGCCGGCTGGTGTTCGATTACGCCATCTGGAGCCGCGCCGAACATACCGTGCCGATCCTGCTGGTGTGCGAGGAAGCGCACCGCTACGTGCCTAATGAGAAAAACTCCGACGGCTCGTCGGTCGGCGGCATCCTGTCGCGCATTGCCAGGGAAGGGCGCAAATATGGCATTGCGCTCGGCCTGATTACCCAGCGCCCGTCCGACCTGGCCGAGGGGGTGTTGTCGCAATGCGGCACGATCATCACGATGCGGCTCAACAATGAACGCGACCAGGCGTTTGTGAAGGCGGCGATGCCCGAAGGCGCGCGCGGATTTCTCGACGCGATCCCGGCACTGCGCAACCGTGAATGCATCATCTGCGGCGAAGGCGTGTCGATCCCGATCCGACTGGCGTTCGACGATCTCGCTGAACACCAGCGCCCGGCCTCCGCCGACCCATCGTTCATGGATTTGTGGCAACAAAGCGGCGGCGAAGAAGAAGCGGTGGCCCGCACGGTCAAACGCTGGCGCGGGCAAGGGCGCTAGCGGAATCGTCTGTTATTACCGGTCTGGCGTTGCGGCTCAATTACGCGACGAGCCGGACCGTAAACGGGCTGACCGATGGGAACCACGCCACGCAGGCATTGCGGGCACGCCCACCAAGCTGGTATTCACATGGCAATGCTTGGAAGGGAATAATGTCATGAGGGTTCATCGGTTTATCTGCGCGGGCCTGCTCGCGGCGATGCTGCCTGCGGCCGCTTTGGCCGACGATCCTAACGATCCATCGATGCGCGATCCTGCTGCCCGCGCCGCCGACAAGGCCATGGTGCGCCGCCTTAACCTTGATCAAGGCGCGATGGTCCGGGAACGCGACGCGCGCTATGCCGCCGAATCGCGTGCCTCGCGCCGGGGCATCGCCCTGGCTGACCAGGACGACTATGCCGAACGCGCCCAGGATCACCGCGAAGCCATGCGCAGCTACGCCCGTGACCGCGCGCAATATGAGGGTCAGATGGCGGAATGGCGCCGCGCCGTCGCTGCCTGCCAGGCAGGCGATTATTCCGCCTGCGACAATTAAAGTATCCGACTCGACGTAAGCCGGAAACACTAACAACCATATGCGGTGTAGCCCTGCGTCGTCAGCCAGGATGGAAAATCGCCGTCGACGATCGCCAACGCTCCGTCTGGCAGCGGCTGGTTAAAGCGATAGAGCTGCGCCGCCAAACTCACGCCAGCGACATCGACGGCCTGCGCCTCAATGCGGAGATAAAGTGAGTCTGCCGGGTTATCGGGGTGATATTCTTCCCAGGCATCGAGCCGTGCCAGGTCCTCGGGACCGAAACCATCCGCAGCGGCATATAGCACGCCGTGGACGCGCCCGTGACCCGCGACCAGCGCCGGATACCAGCCCGCCGTATCGGGGATCGCCCAGAGCGCGCCGATGACGCTGGCCTGTCCGACCATCCGCAGCCGGGCATGCACCGCTTGTGCTGCTGCATTTGCGTTTCCCGCTATCAACGTACCGTAGAAGAAGATATTGTGCAACTGGCGGCCCCACCAAGCCGCCGGTCAGCTTGCAGACTGATGAGTGTAGCCAACCGCTTTGTCCTCGCGATCAAATAGGATCGCGTAATGGTAGCCGCCGACGGACGAAACTTTGGTCCACTGCAGCAGGGTGCCGGTTGCTGTTGCGCTTACACTATTGGGTTGGCCTACCTTCCCGACAATGATGTTGCGATGCATACCATTAATGTTGCCCAATTGGGCGAAGCCATTTTTTTTCATGAGCACAGACACAGCGCCAAAAACACTGCCAAAAGCCAAGAGGCATATAAATATCAATGGCGCAGTTTGCATAATGAAAAAACCTTATATTTTTGTTCGATGCTGATTGGCAAAGCTGGTCTCAGTTGAAGAGGTCTACATCTTTTTAACTTTTTCTCAATGAGCGCAGGCAAGCGCCTCGACTACATCTTCCAGTCGCGCCGGATCGCCCAGCGCCAGGATATGGCCATCCGATTCGCTGTTCAACGGCTCGCCATTCCAGTCGGCCATGGTTCCACCCGCGCCTTCGACAATCGGCACCAGCGCCGCCCAATCGTAGATCTTGAGATTGGCCTCGCAGACGATATCGAGGTGACCCGAGGCGAGCATCGCGTAATTATAGCAATCGCCGCCCATCACCATCCGGCGATAATCGGTTTTTGCGGCCAGGCTCATGAAATGTTCGCCATCGTGGTCGCTGAAATAATGCGGGCCGGTGGTGGCGATCGTCGCTTCGCCAAGGTCGCGGCACAGGCGCGCCCGCACCGGATTGCCGTTCAGCGTGGTCGGGCGACCCGCCGCGCCGATCCAGCGTTCGCCGGAAATGGCCTGGTCGATGATCCCCATCACCGGCCAGCCATCCACCATCAGCGCGATCAGCGTACCGAATATTGGCCGCCCCGCCAGGAAGCCTGCAGTGCCATCGATGGGGTCGAGCACCCAACTGCGGCTGGTGCTGCCCGGCGTGGTCCCGAATTCCTCGCCGATCACGGTATCGCGCCCGGCTTCGGCCTTAAGAATACGCCGCATCGCTTCTTCTGCGGCGCGGTCGGCCAGCGTCACCGGCGTGGCGTCGGCTTTACGTGTCGTGGCGACTTGGGCCCGGAACCAGGGCCGGATTGCGGCGCGCGCAGCGTCGGCGAGGCGCATGGCCAAGGCGATGTCGTTATCGAGTTTCATGAGCGGGTCTTTGCCCGCGCCAGCCCGTCGCGGTCAAGCGGGATGGGTGTGTTGCCACTCAGTCAAACAGGCTCGACACCGAGCTTTCGTCGGCGATCCGGCGGATGGCTTCACCGATCAACGGCGCGATCGGCAGGATGCGGATCTGCTTCGATTCGCGCGCGGCATCGGTGGGCAGGATCGAATCGGTGATCACCAATTCCTTCAGCGCCGAGGCATTGACCCGCGCTACCGCTCCGCCCGACAGCACGCCATGGCTGATATAGGCGGCGACGCTGGCGGCACCGGCATCGAGCAGCGCCTGCGCCGCATTGCACAGCGTGCCGCCCGAATCGATGATGTCGTCGATCAGGATGCAGCATTGCCCCTGGACATCGCCGATGATGTTCATCACTTCGGACTGGCCGGGCCGGTCGCGCCGCTTGTCGACGATCGCCAGCGGGGCATTGTCCAGCCGCTTTGCCAGCGCCCGCGCGCGCACCACGCCGCCGACGTCGGGTGACACCACCATCAGCGCCTGGTTGTTATAACGCGCCTGGATATCGGCGGCCATCACCGGCGCGCCGTACAAATTGTCGGTGGGGATGTCGAAAAACCCCTGGATCTGCCCGGCATGAAGATCGACCGAAAGCACCCGGTCCGCGCCCGCCTGGGTGATGAGATTGGCCACCAGCTTGGCCGAGATCGGCGTGCGTGGCCCAGGCTTGCGGTCCTGCCGGGCGTAACCGAAATAGGGAATGACCGCAGTGATGCGCTTGGCCGAGGCCCGGCGCAGCGCATCGATGCAGATCAACAGCTCCATCAGATTATCGTTGGTCGGAAAACTGGTCGATTGCAGGACGAAAACATCCTCACCCCGGACATTTTCATGGATTTCGACGAACACCTCCTCGTCGGCAAAGCGACGCACGCTGGCGTTGGTCAACGGCAACTCCAGATAGCCGGCGACCGCCTTTGCAAGCGGCAAATTGCTGTTGCCCGCCATGAGTTTCATCGCTGTTGCCTTTTCGAAAAGGTCGCAGGCCCCTCCGCCCCGAACCCGCACGCCTCTAGCCCAGCGCAGCGAAAATGCAACATTGCCGAGTTTTTAATCCGTGGATCGCACGCGATCAGGGTATGTGGATATTCGGCTCAGGCTATTAGCAGCCCGGCCTCAGTGTCTGATTCGAAACTCGCGAAAGAGCGAGTTTCGAAGTCGGTACCACCGACTTCCCGAAACGGAGTTTCGGCTCAGACACTCAGCCAAATTACCGCATGCCCTTGCGATGTTCGCCCTTGACCCAACGTACCGTGCCCGAACTGGCGCGCATCACCACGCTTTCGGTGGTCATCACGCCGTCCTTGCGATGCTTGACGCCGTGCAGCAGCGACCCATCGGTGACCCCTGTGGCGGCAAAAATGCAATCGCCCTTGGCCAGTTCTTTCAAATCATAGATCTTGTTGAGGTCGGTAATCCCCCATTTGCGCGCGCGCGCCTTTTCATCGTCGTTGCGAAACAGCAGCCGCGCCTTGAACTGGCCGCCGACGCAGCGCAGTGCCGCCGCCGCCAGCACGCCTTCCGGTGCGCCGCCCGACCCCATGTAGATGTCGATATTGGTGTCTTCGCTGGTGGTCGCGATCACCCCGGCCACGTCGCCATCGGGGATCAACTGGATGCCGCAACCCACGGTGCGCAGTTCGGCGATGAGGGCGGCATGGCGTGGGCGATCGAGCACGCAGACGATGATGTCGGCGGGCGCCACGCCCTTGGCCCTGGCGACCGAGGTGACGTTTTCAGTCGGCGACTTGGCCAGATCGATCACGCCCTCGGGGTAGCCGGGGCCGACAGCGAGCTTTTCCATATAGACATCGGGCGCGTTAAGCAGGTCGCCTTCCTCGGCGATGGCCAGCACGGTCAGCGCATTGGGGCCCGCCGTGGCAGTGATGGTCGTGCCTTCCAGCGGGTCCAGCGCGATGTCGATTTTCGGCCCGCGTCCTTGCGCAGAACCGACCTTTTCGCCGATATACAGCATCGGCGCCTCGTCGCGCTCACCCTCGCCGATGACCACGGTGCCGTCGATCTCCAGCTCGTTCAGCGCCGCGCGCATCGCCTCGACCGCCGCCTGGTCGGCAGCCTTTTCATCGCCCCGCCCGATCAGCTTGGCCGAGCTTATCGCCGCCGCCTCGGTTACGCGCACCATTTCGAGGACGAGAACGCGGTCGAGAACCTTGCTGGGGGCGGGGGTGGACGTCATGGGGCGGTGGTCCTTGGATAGCTGGAGAGATTGCCGCTTAGCCAGCGCGGACAGGCTTGTCGAGAACCATACCCTGACAGATTTTTGTTGCAGCCCGGTGTCACCATCAAAACGTCGAAGGGCGCGCTATTCGGTGCCGTCCACCTCCGTGGAGTCATCGAACAGGCTGCGCTGGACGCGGGCCAGCGCATCCATGGGGGGAACCGGCGGGGTCATGTCGAGATGTTGCCAGCCGCGATCGTTCAAACAGCGGCCGCGCGCGGTGCGAGCCACCAGCCCAAGCTGGATCAGAAACGGCTCGATCACGTCCTCGATGGTGTCGCGCGGCTCTGACAGACCCGCCGCCAGCGTCTCGACCCCCACCGGACCGCCTTTGTAGATGTCGGCGATCATGTGCAGATACCGGCGATCCTGCGCATCCAGGCCCAGCCCATCGACCTCCAGCCGGGTCAGCGACGCGTCCGCTACCGCGCGCGTCACCACCGCATCACCCGCGACATGGGCGAAATCGCGCACCCGGCGCATCAGCCGTCCGGCCACGCGTGGCGTGCCCCGCGCCCGCCGTGCAATCTCGCGCGCGCCCTCGCGGTCGATGCCCAGCCCCAGCAGCGCCGCGCCGCGCGTTACCACCCGTTCCAGTTCATCGACGGTGTAGAATTGCAGCCGCACCGGGATACCGAAACGATCGCGCAACGGCGTAGTCAACAGCCCCTGGCGCGTGGTCGCGCCGATCAGCGTAAATGGCGGCAAATCGATTCGCACCGACCGCGCCGATGGCCCTTCGCCGATGATCAGATCGAGCGCGCGATCCTCCATCGCCGGATAGAGCACTTCTTCGACCACCGGATTGAGCCGGTGAATCTCGTCGATGAACAGCACGTCGCCATCTTCGAGATTGGTCAGCAACGCCGCCAGATCGCCCGACTTGGCGATGACCGGACCCGATGTGGCGCGAAAACCGACGCCCAGTTCGCGCGCCACGATCTGCGCCAGCGTGGTCTTGCCAAGGCCGGGCGGGCCATAAAACAGCACATGATCCATCGCCTCGCCGCGCCCGCGCGCGCTTTCAATGAACACCCGCAGATTGTCCTTCGCCGCCGCCTGCCCGACGAACTCCGCCAGCGTCTTGGGCCGCAACGCGACATCGATATCCTCGATCTGGCGCTTGGCGGTGAGCAGGGGGTTATCGGTCATCCCGCCGCCTTTTTCAGACCCAGCCGCACCAGCGCGTTCAGTTCGGCCCCATCGCCCAACTCATCCAGCGCGCGCGCCACCGCCGCCGACGCCACCGAAGGCTTGAAACCGAGGTTTTGCAAAGCCGAAATCGCGTCCGCAGTGGGAGACCCGGCGGGAGCCGCGATCACAACACCGGTTGCTCCAGACAACGCCCCCGCCTTGTCCTTCAATTCATTGACGATCCGGCTCGCCAGCTTTGGCCCGACGCCTTGCGCCCGCGCCACCATCGCAGCATCGCTGCCCGCACAGGCCCGCTGCAATTCATCCATGCTTAATACAGATAAAATTGCCAGCGCCACCTTGCTGCCGACCCCCTGAACCGCCGTCAGCAAGCGAAACCACTCACGTTCCGCCCCGCTGGCAAAACCGATCAGCCGCATGTCGTTTTCGCTGACCTGCAATTCGGTATGCACCGTCACCAATTCGCCGCGCAAACCGAGGCTGGACAGCGTCTTGGCCGAAGCATGCACCAGATATCCCACCCCCGCGACGTCGATCACCGCCCAGTCCGGGCCGAAATCATCAAGCATGCCGGTGAGTTTGGCGATCATGCTTTGTTCTATGGCACAGGGGAGGTTTTGGTCAACGGGTAAACAAGGTTTGCAGCGAAACTGGCGCTGTCCTGACTCCCCTCCCGCTTGCGGGAGGGGAACCGGTTAGGCCTTGCCGCTGGTCCAGCGCCATGATTGAGAATTACGCAGAACCGAAATTAATGGGAGCTCGAGGGCTGTGGCCCATAGGCGCTAACTTAGCCTCTGCAATGCGTGGGGGTGTTTTTGCAGTAGCCTTTTCCTTGGTGGTTCGAAGAGGCGATAGGCGAAGGGTTCGGGGTTGGCGAAAACTCGTTCGATGCCTTCGATGAGGCAAGCGAGTGCGGCGGCGATGATGATTTTCTGGCATCTCCAGCGCGAAGCGAGCCGTTGCTGGCTAATCTGGCGCACAGGGGGGAGAGTCCAGCAGTTGCTGGGTGATGTCGTCGATCAGCAGGGCCAGAAGCAGGTGGGCATTGAGCCATGCTCGGGCCAGATTGGGGCTTTTGGCGGGTAATCGATCGATATTGAGCAGGCTTTTCAGTCGCTTGAACGCGATCTCGATTTGCCAGCGCATTTTGTACAGGGCCAGAACGCTGGCGGCGGGGTGGCTTTCGGGATCGAGCGACGTGGCGATGATCATGTATCGTGCCGCTTCCTGACTGCGCGGATCGCTGGCGCGGCCGTTCTTTTGCGCCTTGCGGCAGACACGCTGCACGGCGGCCTGAACCGCCTCATCGTCCCTGGCCTGGACGACCAGGCGGATGGGCAGCATGTCTGCGCCCGACGCCACGTTTACCTGCAGATCGGCCATCTCGCCGGGTCGCAAATCCTTCAGCCGTGCAAGCAGATCAAAGCGTTGTCCGCGCTCCCCGCGCAGCGCCATCGAGCGCCAGCCCGCGCGCACGATAAAATCCGCGCCTTGCTCCAGCACATGGCTCAGCCCCTTGCCGCCACGCGCGTAAGCCCGATCCGCAATCACAATCTCGCCAGGTTTGAAGACATGCCGCTCCAGGGTCTCTCCGCCGCTGCGGTCGGTCAGCGCAAACCCGCTGAACCCATGGCCAGGCTTATAGCGGCTGTGCAGCACCCAATCGCCGCCGCCGCCAGGCCGGCTGATCGCTGTCCCGTCAATCAGCACCAGATCGCGAGTTCCCCCCACGAAATCGCTCTGGCGTTGGGCCAGAACCTTCCCCACAATCGTTTCCAGCCAGTCTGCGGCTCCAGACAAGCGTTTGAGCAGGGCAACATCCGACAAATTGGCCGTATCGGTGCCCGCCGCCAACGCCGCAGCACTGCGCAGCGACAGACCGCACGGGCCATACCACAGCGCCAGACGGAGCAGCGTCTCGCCATCGCTGATCCGACGATTGCGCTTGATCGCCCCTTCCGAACGCGCAAGCGCCGTGAGATCGAGCGAGGATGGCAAAGCCGACAAAACCGACGACCAGCCAGACGAAAGCAAAGATGACAATTGCATCCCCACTATGAATCACATCACGATTCCACCTGTCTAGACCAAAAGTTAGCGCCTATGGG
>JALYHR010000014.1 GCA_030776465.1 Pseudomonadota bacterium | reverse complement strand
GGACGAGATGTTCGAGCAAGCGCGGTTCGGCATAGGCATCGCCGACCTCGCCGACCATATCGCGCAGCGTAGTCGGCCCCAGCACCGGCAAATAGACATAGGCGACTGGCCCGATGCCATAATAGCCGAGGGTATCGCCGAAACCATTGTCGTGATGGATGAGGTGGAATGGCGGACGTTTGGCGATGTCAAACACCCCTCCGACCCCCACGGCGGTGTTCAGCGCCATCCGCACCAGCGTGTGCACCGCGCGCTTGGGTCGCAGTTGCAGCAGATCGTTGAGAAAGACCACCGGCTCGAACAGGTTACGGATGAAATTGCGGGCGCCGTCGCGCAGTGGATGCGGGATCACGGTTTTGTAGACCAGCGCCGCCGGGCGGATGATGAAGCGATCAAACGGCTGGCTGATTTTATAGCTGAATCGGTTGAAGCCTTGCAGCGGATCGCGCTGGCCGGGCACCGCAACCGGCGCTGGCGCCGAGGGTCCGGCAGCGGCTGGCGTCACGACTTCGGCTGGCTGGGTTGGGACGGCGACTGGCGCTGCGGGCGCAATCGGGGCGCTGCCCGCGATCGCAGATGGCGTTTGCACCGCAGGCGTCTCGGGCGGGGGTGCTGGCTGGGCGGCGGCCAGGCTGGCGGCCAGCACATGCGGCAGGATATGCGCTTCCAGCATCGGATCAGGCGGCCATGACGGCGGCGCCACTGCTGGCGGGCCGGGCGACTGTTGTGAAACGCGCAAAGGTTCCGCATTCCGCCCCGCTGGCGATCAGCGCCGCGCGGACTTGCGGATCGATCAGGCCAGCGAGTTCGTCGCGATAACGATAGCCGGGGGCGCAACCCGGCCAAGTGTCGGCGGTCGCGGGGTGACAATAGATTTCGCTCAACCCCTCGGGCAGTTGCGCCAGCGCAGCGCGCATCCGCGACGCGTCGAAGGAGCCACTGTTGGCCAATCCCACCACGCGGTCGTTCACTGTCAGTCCGGCGCGGCGCAACCGCCCGCCCAGCAGTCCTGCCCACCAGTTCAGCATTGCCCCCGCACCGGGTTCGACCGGCACGCGCATTGCGCGCAGGCCATGGCGGCGCCCGGTGCGCAGGATGGCGGTGGCGATCATTGGGTGAAGGTGGAAATGCTTGTGGGCGTTGACGTGATCGAGCGGCAGGCCGGTGGCGGCGAACTCGGCGAATTGCGCGGCGACTTCGGCCTCCATCTGGCGGCGGGCGACCGGGTTGAACGCGATGGCCAGGGCGGTGCGCAGCATGTCCGCCGGAAAACGTCCGTCCGCCCCGACCAGCGCGGGGATATGTTCGGGCGGCAACGTGGGAGCGCCGTCGGCCAGCACGATATGCAGACCAACCCCCAGCGCGGGCAGACGGCGCGCACGCGATACCGCATCATCCACCGCCGCGCCGCCGACCATCAGGCTGGCAGCGGTCAGGATACCGTCGCGGTGGGCAATCTCCACCGCCTCGTTCACCGCGATTGCAGCACCGAAATCGTCAGCGGTGATAACCAGAGATCGCAAAGATCAGGCCGCTTCCTTCCGGCGGCGCAGGAAATCGAAGAATTCCACGCCTTCGCGCAGCCGCCGCTTCATCATATCCCAATCGCGCAGCATCTCGCCCATGATCGAGCCGATCTTGCCCGGGCGGAAGTAGAAGCGCTTGTAGAACTCTTCCACCTTGTCGAAAATCACGCTCGCGTGGAGATGCGGATAGGACAATTGCGCGATCTGGTTGCCGCCATCGGTCAGCAGATGGTCGCTGCCGTCGAACCAGCCGTTGTCGGTCGCCTGCTTATACAGGAATGTACCTGGATACGGCGCCGCCAGGCTGACCTGGATGGTATGCGGGTCCAGTTCCTTGGCGTAATTGATCGTTTCCTCGATCGTCTCCAGCGTTTCGCCGGGCAGGCCGAGGATGAAGGTCCCGTGGATGACGATGCCCAGCGCATGGGCATCCTTGGTGAACTGCCGCGCGACATCGGTGCGCAGGCCTTTCTTGATGTTGTGCAGGATCTGCTGGTTGCCGCTTTCATAGCCGACCAGCAGCAGGCGCAGGCCGTTCTCGCGCAGGATCTTCAGCGTGGGTTGCGGCACGTTGGCCTTGGCATTGCAGCTCCACGAGACGCCGAAACCGGGCTTGCCAAAGCCCAGCTTGCCCAGTTCGACCGCCAGTTCCTCGACGCGCTGGCGGTTGTCGGTCAGGGTATCATCGTCGAAGAAAATTTCCTTGGTCTGGGGAATTTCCTTCAGCACATATTTGACCTCCTCGATCACCTTGGCAATCGAGCGCGTCCGGTAATTGTGCCCACCCACGGTCTGCGGCCATAGGCAGAAGGTACAACGGCTCTTGCAGCCGCGCCCGGTGTAAAAACTGACATAAGGATGCTTGAGATAGCCGCCGAAGTATTTTTCGATGGTGAGGTCGCGCTTGTAGATCGGCGAAACCATCGGCAGATCGTCCATGTTCTCGATCACCGGGCGGTCTTTATTGTGGATGATCGCGCCGTCGGTGTCGCGCCAGGAAATGCCCAGCACGTCGCGCAGCGCCATGCCATTGGCGACATCGACCACGGTATAATCGAATTCATTGCGGCAGACGAAATCGATCGCGGAACTGGCCAGCAGCGACTTTTCCGCCTCGACCGCAACCTTGGCGCCGATGAAACCGATCATGATCGCCGGATTGCGTGCCTTGATCAGTTCGGCGGTGCGCACATCCTGTCCAAAGCTGGGCGTCGAGGTATGCAGGATGACGAGATCGCGCTCATCCACCTCATGCGCGATATCTTCCCAGCTCAGATCGTGCGCAGGCGCATCGATCAGTTTCGACCCCGGAACCATCGCGGCGGGTTGCGCCAGCCATGTCGGATACCAGAAACTGCGCACCTCGCGCTTCATCTGGTAACGCGCCCCGGCGCCGCCATCATAGCCGTCGAATGAGGGAGCTTGCAGGAAAAGGGTGCGCTTCATCAAAATCTCTCAGTCAGCCAGTCTTTGCATCAAACGGTAATGCGGCCATCGGCGGCCATAGTAAGCCGGGCGCCGCGCCAATCAACCTTTCGCGCGATCAGGCTGGCGCAAAAGATGACGAACTCCAGGCAATCGGCCAGCGGAATCATCCACAAGGGGGCAGTTTGCCGCTCATGAATGCGATCGACGGCCCGAGCAAGCGCAATTCGCGTGGTTAACGCCGCGATCAACATCATCCCGCCCGCCAGCGGCCAGCACGCCGTGGCGATCAGCGCCAGCGGCACCGCATGGGTGACAACCGATCCCCAATGCCCCGCGCCAGCCACACCGCGTATCGTCACCGCCCAGCGCAGATGATGGCGCCACAGCTCGCCCAGCGAACGCTCGGTCCCGGCGTGGATCAACAACATCGACGGGACCGCGACGCGCAGGCCGTGCTGCGCCACAGCCGCGCCGATGGCGTGATCGTCCGCCAGCGTGTCGGCAAAGCGCGGGAAGCCGCCGATCGCGGCCAACGTCGCCCGCTGCATCGCGATGGTCGAGCCCATGCACGGGCGCGCCAGCCCGGTCGTCAGCCCCACCACCATGTTGGGCATCGCGCTATAGCTGATCGTCGCCGCCCCCAGCCGGGACCAGAAACCCGCATCGCCGCGCCCCGCATACAGGCAACTCACTGCGCCCACGCCGGGCTGCGCCAGCGCCGCCAGTACCTGCGCCAGATAGTCGCGGCCCACCACCATGTCGCTGTCGGACAGCACCAGCACATCGTGCTTTGCCAGTGGCAACATCGCGATCAGATTGCCGATCTTGCCATTGGCACCGCGCGCTCGCGGCCCGGTGGACAGGCTAATGTCGGCGCCGGGATGCGCCGCGCGCAACACCGCGACATCGCCAACCGCGCTGTCCTGCGGATCGTTGACCCCGCACACCATCTGCAATGCACCGTCATGCGCAACGGTTAGAAAACTGGCGAGATTGGCGGCCAGATGCGGCTCTGCGCCATGCAGCGGCTTGAGCAGTGAAACCTCGGCCTGGCTGGGTTCCGCTGCGTCCGACAGGCCAAAAAACCGCAGCACCATCAGCAACGCCGCAGCCTGATACAAGGTCGCCACGATCGCAACCACGGCCAGAACGGCAGTGATGGCTTGCGGCAGGGCCATGGTCAGCCGGGGCGTTTCAACAAGAACACCGCATGTTCCGCCCGCCAGTTGGCGGCCGCGCCGCTGACGAGTTCGCCGCCCGACAGAAACCACGCCTGTTCGACGGTAATGCCGCGCTGGGCGGTCAGGGCGCGGAAATCGGCGACGGTCAGGTGGTGGATGTTGGGGGTTTCGTACCAGGCCACGGGCAGCAGCCGGGTGACCGGCATCCGACCGTGCCACAGCAGCGAGAGGCGGACGCGCCAATAGGCGAAATTGGGGAAGCTGACAAAGGCGTGGCGGCCGATCCGCAGCAATTCCTCCAGCACCAGATCGGGGCGCTTGGTGGTTTGCAGCGTCTGGCTGAGCACCGCGTAATCGACGCTGGCATCGGGATAAAAGGCCAGGTCGACATCGGCATCGCCCTGGATCACCGACAGGCCCTGGGCGACGCAATCGGCGACATTATGCGGTTCCAGTTCCATGCCGCGCGCATCGCAGCCATGCTGGTCGCGCAGTGCCGCCAGCAGCGTGCCGTCGCCGCAACCGATATCCAGCACCCGGCTGCCGACCGCGACATTCCCGGCGATCAGCGCCAGGTCGGGGCGCAATTCTCTGGCGGGTGCGAGGTTCATTGATTGAGAAATCCCGCGATCACCCGGTCCAGCGCGGGCACGTCGAGCAGAAAGCTGTCATGGCCGAACGGAGCCGACAATTCGACAAAGCTGACCGGCGCACCCGCTGCATTCAGCGCATGCGCGATCTTGCGCGATTCGGGGGTTGGATAGAGCCAGTCGCTGTCGAAACTGACCAGGCAATAGCGTGCCGGGGTTCCCGCAAACGCCTCCGCCAGCCGCCCGCCGTGGTCCTCGGCGAGGTCGAAATAGCTCATCGCGCGGGTGATATAGAGATAGGAATTGGCGTCGAAGCGCGAAATGAAGGTCACGCCCTGGTGGCGCAGATAGCTTTCCACCTGGAAATCGGCGTCGAAACCAAAGGTCTTGGCGGCGCGGTCCTGAAGGCGGCGACCAAATTTTTCATGCATGCTTTCTTCGGACAGATAGGTGATGTGCGCCGCCATCCGCGCCACCGCCAGCCCCGCGTCTGGCGCGCGACCGGTGCCATAATAAGCGCCTTCCTGCCAGTTCGGATCGGCCATGATCGCCTGCCGCCCGACCTCCTGAAAGGCGATGTTCTGCGCGGGCATAGCGGCGGTGGCGGCGATCGCCATCACTCGCTCGGCGCGATCCGGCCAGTTCGCCGCCAGGCTGAGTGCCTGCATCCCGCCCATCGATCCACCCAGCACGGCATGCAGCCGCCCGATGCCCAACGCATCCAGCAAAGCGAGATGCGCGCGCACCATGTCGCGGATAGTGATCACCGGAAAGCGCATGGCATAGGGCTGACCGTCGGCGGCAATGCTGGCTGGCCCGGTCGAGCCCATGCAGCCGCCCAGGACATTGGCGCAGATCACGAAGAAACGGTCGGTGTCGATCGGCTTGCCTGGCCCCACCGACCGGCTCCACCAGCCTGCTTTGCCGGTCAAGGGATGCGCGCTTGCCAGGAACTGGTCGCCGGTGGTGGCGTGGCAGACCATCACCGCATTGCTGGTGTCGGCGTTCAGCGTGCCATAGGTTTCATAGGCGATGCACACATCGGCTAGGCTCTGCCCGCAATCGAGCGGCAGCGGCTGCACCAGCGTCAGGGTCCGCGTGTGATCGGGGCCGGGGGTTGCGGAAAGGCAAGTGGACATGGCCGCAGGAGTTGGGAGGTCGCAGCGCGAGTGTCAATGCTGGAGGGGTGGCAAATGGCGGTTGGCCTGCTAAGGCGCGGGCGTCATGGCCGATTTCCCCGTCCCCCCCGTCCTCCCCGTACCCAAGCCCTGGATCAGCGGCATCCACGCCTATATCGCGGGCAAAAGCGCTGGTGCCGATGGCCGCCCGCTGGTCAAGCTGTCCGCCAACGAAAATCCCTGGGGGTGCAGTCCGGCGGTGTTGACTGCGCGCGACCATATCGCCCATCCCGCGCTGTATCCCGACCCTGACAGCCATGCCCTGCGCCGCGCGCTGGGCAAACTTCACGGCATCGATCCCGCCTGTATCGTCTGCGGCACCGGCTCGGGCGAATTGCTGACCGTGGCGGCCAGCGCCTTTGCCGGGCCGGGCGATGAAGTGCTGTATATGCGTTATGGTTTTTCGCTTTACGACATCGCCGCGCGGCGATGTGGGGCGACCCCGGTGGTGGTGCCCGATCGCGATTACGGCACCGATGTCGATGCCGTCATCGCGCATGTCACGCCGCAGACGCGGGTGATCTTCATCGCCAACCCCAACAATCCCACCGGCAGCTTTCTGTCCCGGGCCGAACTGGCGCGGCTGCATGCGGCGCTGCCCGGCGATGTGCTGCTGGTGCTGGACCAGGCCTATGCCGAATATGTCGCGCCGCAAGACGATGACGGCAGCCTGGAACTGGCAGCGCGCCATGCCAATGTGCTGGTGACGCGGACATTTTCAAAGGCTTATGGGCTGGCGGGCGAGCGGGTCGGCTGGGCGACCGGGGCGCAACCCCTGATCGAAATCCTCAACCGGCTACGCGGGCCGTTCAACCTTAGTACCAGCGCGCAGGCCACGGCGCTGGCGGCGCTGGGCGATCAGACCTTCGTTGCGCATTCCCGCGACCAGAACATCGCCATCCGTGCGTGGTTTGTCGCCGCGATCGAGGCGCTGGGTAATCACGGCCTGCGCGCGCTGCCGACCGAGGCCAATTTCGTGCTGGTGCTGTTCGAGGGCAAGCTGACCGCCGAAGCCGCGTACAAAGGCCTGGCCGAGGCGGGGACAATCACCCGCTGGCTGCCCGGACAGGGCCTGCCGCACGGGTTGCGAATTACCATTGGTACGCCGCCGCAAATGGACGCCGTGATCGCCGCGTTGCAGCGCCTGACGCAAGCCGCAGGCCAATGACAACACCCACCTTTTCGCGTGTCGCGATCATCGGTCTGGGGCTGCTGGGCGGGTCCATCGGGCTGGCCTTGCGCGAATTCCTGCCCGACGCCACCACCACCGGCTATGACCGCGATCCCGACACCCGCCGCCGCGCCACAACACGCGGACTGGTGGACAAGGTCTGCGAAACCTCAGCCGAGGCGGTGGCGTCCGCCGACCTCGTGATCTTCTGTGTCCCGCCCGGCGCCATGGCCGAAGCAGCACGCGAAATCGCCGGCAGCGTGCCCCATAGCGCAGTCATTAGCGATGTCGGTTCATGCAAAGTCTCGGTCGCCAAGGCGCTGTCCGCCGAACTCCCCGACAATCCCGTCATCCCCGCACACCCTGTAGCGGGCACCGAAAATTCAGGCCCGGACGCCGGTTTCGCCGCGCTGTTCCGCCAGCGCTGGTGCATCCTGACCCCGCCTGCCGACGCCGATTCAGCGCTCGTTGCCCGCCTGACGGCATTCTGGGAAGCACTGGGCGCGCGAGTGGAAACGATGGACGCCGCGCATCATGACCGCGTGCTGGCGGTCACCAGCCATCTGCCGCATTTGATCGCCTATACCATCGTCGGCACCGCGTCCGACCTGGAAGAAGTGACACAAAGCGAAGTCATCAAATATTCCGCCGGGGGCTTTCGCGATTTCACCCGCATCGCCGCCTCCGACCCGACGATGTGGCGCGATGTGTTTCTGGCGAATAAGGACGCCGTGCTCGAAATGCTGCAACGCTTCACCGAAGACCTGACCGCGCTGCAACGCGCAATCCGCATCGAAGACGGCGACGCACTCCACGACCATTTCACCCGCACCCGCGCCGTGCGCCGGTCGATCATCGAACAAGGCCAGGACGATGCCCGGCCCGATTTCGGGCGCGGGGATCATTAGAGCGTCGTGCGTTTAATCTGAATCGCCAACCAACCCCGTCTACCCTGAGCTTGTCGAAGGGCTGTATTTCCTTCTTGAGGCGGGGCGGGGCGCACGAAGAAAAGGCAATGCTTCGACAAGCTCAGCACGGACGGGGTGTGGACCAGATTTAGCGCACGATACTCTAGGCGGAGGTTTTCGGTTCAGGAGGATAGATGCGAGGGGAAGCCCCTCGCGCTCCCCGTCATTTTTCGTCGCGCACCCTGGCATCGCCGTGCTTGCCGCTAAGCGGATGTAATTGAAAATGTGGGTTGGAAACACTGCGATGGC
>JALYHR010000013.1 GCA_030776465.1 Pseudomonadota bacterium | reverse complement strand
ATCCCAGCAAACAGCTTGAATCAGAAAAATTCGCCCTTGGGAATCCCCCGGCGATTCAACCAAATCTCATCCCGCTCTAGGTAAGGAATCGCCTTATCGATGGCATAGAGACACAGACCTCGAGTGTAGAAGCGGTTGAACTCCCCTTCGGCCATTGTTTCGTGTGCGGTGTATGGAACGGCAACAATCGCATATCCACCTTTCGGCTTCTTGCGCTCAACGTGGGTCTTCAGGCAGCCGTTGTCCCGGATCGCCTGCGAGAAACTGTCATCCTTGCCGTCTTTTGCTGCCGCCCGCAGCAGGTCGGGCCACGAAGTGCAGCCAATTTCATTCAGGTAATTGCTGACGTAAATTGATCCGTTGGCGATATCCATCTCGATCTCATCAAGCATGAATTTGCGCACCGACGGTTCTAAATTCTCGTAAAAAAGGCCCATTTATATCCCCCTCTGGATCTGGATAGATTTAGCAAACATTCGCAAAGAGTCGAGCCCTGAACGGCAGAGGTCTGGGGCTGTGGCCCCAGAGTCTTTGGCTTTTGTTTCTGTGACTTACGCTGGTGTGGCTTTGGCCCTTTGGGCCATGATTTGCTGGAGGGGGTTTGGTTTTCCGGGGGCGGTGCGGTGGAGGGTGTTCTGGTCGTGGTGGACGAACGGCTCCGATTGCCCGTGGACCTGGAGGGTGGTGCGGATGTCGTAGCTCCAGGTGTCGTTGCCGGTAAAGGTCAGGTCGATCTGGTAGCTGTCGGTGCGGAAGGCGTGTTCGAGGAACGCGGTGGAGCAGATGCCGTATTCGGTGGTGCCGCGGGCTGCGCTGACGGTAAGGCGATCGTCGCCGGGTTTGGCTTGGCCGGATGCCAGCGCGACTTGTCCGCGTGGCAGGGCGAGGGTTTGCAGGATCAGGCCGGTTGCCGGTTCCCACAGCCAATAGCCGATCTGGTCGTGGAAGGTGATGTCCTCTTCCTCGGTGGTGATGTGGGTATGGTAGCGCAGGCCGTAGAATAGCTGCGGGCCGTTGGCTTGCGGGTCGATGGCGTCGAAGGTGATTGTCTCGATGAAGGCGCGGCGTTCGGGACCTTGGGCCTTTGGACTGGTGTCGATGCCGGTGGTTTGTGACTGCCAATGGCCAGCGAGGCGCGTGAGCGGGCCGAGATTGGCCAGGGTATCGGAATCGACGTCGCTGGGTTCGGTGAAAATGTCTTTCGGGAATGGGTCCATGGCGGGTTCCTGCGCTTTGGTGCTTGGGGGTCAGGATAGGCGATTGGGTTGAGGGCGGCAATGTTTTGGGCGTTGTGTTTCCGTTCCAGCGCGACGCCTGCGGATAGACCCCACCCCCGGCCCCTCCCCTGAAGGGGAGGGGGAAGAAGGAAGATGCCTACCCCGGCCCTTTCCGCAGGCGGGAGGGGGAAGATAGCAGGATTTTTGGAGACTACGGCTCGGCGCGGACGCGTTTTGGGTTGCCTGGGCTGATGCCCTAACTCTGGTTGGATGACCATTTATGAAACTGAAGCTGGATGACAATGGCAAGGCGGCGGTGCTGGATGGCAAGCCGGTTTATGTGCATGACGATGGCCGCGAGGTGGCATTCGACGCGCCGGGGACGGTGGCGGCGATTTCGCGGCTGAATGGCGAAGCGCGAACAAATCGTGAACGAGCTGAGATCGCCGAGCATCGGCTGAAAGCCTATGCCGGGATCGACGATCCGCAAGCGGCGAAGTCGGCACTGTCGACGATCGCTGCGTTTGACTCGAAGCAGTTGGTGGATGCCAGCGAGATCGAGCGGGCCAGGGCCGAGGCGGCCAGTGCGGCCGACGCCAAGTATCAGCCCGTGGTGCAGGAGCGTGATGCGCTGCATGGCGAGCTGGTCAAGGCGCGGATCGGCGGCGCATTTACCCGGTCTCGGTTTATTGCCGACAAATTGGCGATACCTGCTGATCTGGTGGAGGCGCGTTTTGGTGGCCAGTTCCGCATCGAGGACGGCCAGGTGGTTGCCTTCGACGGATCGGGCAACCGGATTGCCAGCCCGGCTAATCCGGGGGAACCGGCCAGCTTTGATGAGGCGATGGCGATCATCGTCCAGGCCTATCCGCACCGCGACAGCATCCTCAAGGGTAGTGGAGCTTCTGGCTCTGGCGCCAATGGCGGCGGGCTGCGGGGCGGCGGGCGCCATGTCACCCGTGCACAATTCCTGGCGCTTTCCCCGGCGGGGCAAGCGGCGGTGGCCCGCGATGCGGCGGCGGGCAAGGCTTCGATAACCGACTGAATTTCAACTCCATCTATAGGATAACAATAACATGGCTAATACCCTGACCGGGCTGATTCCGACCTTGTATGAAGCGCTGGACACGGTCTCGCGCGAGATGGTCGGTTTCATTCCCGCCGTATCGCGCGATACGTCTTCGGCGCGGGCCGCACTGAACGAGACCATCCTGGTGCCGATCACCACCGGGCAGGTTGCCAACGACAATATCGCCGGTGTGACGGCCCCTAATACCGGCGACCAGACGATTACCAGCATCGCCATGACGATCGCCAAGTCGAAGCATGTGCCGATCCGCTGGGGCGGTGAGGAACAGCGCGGCATGGGCAATGCCGGGACGTACAACGGCGTGTTGCTGAACCAGTTTACGCAAGGGTTCCGCACGCTGACCAATTTGATCGAGATCGATCTGTTCAACGCGGCGATCAGCAATGCTTCGCGGGCTTATGGTATAGCTGGCACCGCGCCTTTCGGGACGCCGGGCAATCTTTCGGACATTGCGCAAGTGCGCAAGATCCTGACGGATAACGGCACATCGACCAGCGAGCTGCAATATGTCGGCAGCACGGCGGCCTTTGCCAATTTGCGCGGGGTGCAGAGCGTGTTGTTCAAGGTGAGCGAGGCGGGTACTTCCGACCTGTTGCGCAATGGCGTGCTGGGACGTCTGGAAGGCTTTGACCTGCATGAATCGGCGGCGGTCACGATGCAGACCAAGGGCAGCGGCAGTGGTTATACCACGACGAGCGCGGGTTCGGCTGCGGGTAGCACGCAGATTGCATTGGTTAGCGGGACCGGGACGGTGAACCCCGGCGACGTGGTTACTTTTGCGGGCGATGTTAACCAGTATGTCGTGCAGTTGGGCATTTCTGCGCCGGGCACGATTTCGATCGGCGCGCCGGGGCTGGTGCAGGCGATCCCTGCGGCGGCGACAGCGATGAGCATCGGCGCGAACCGCACGCCTAACGTGGCCTTTGCCCGATCCGCGATCCAGTTGATCACGCGGGCGCCGCAGATGCCTGTTGGTCCCGATGGGGTGGCAATGGATATGGCCGACGACGTGGTGCAGGTGACCGACCCGGTATCGGGTATCACCTTTGATATCGCCGTCTACCGCCAGTTCATGCAGATGGTTTACCATGTGCGCGTGGCCTGGGGCGCGGCGGCGATCAAGCCGGAACATACCGTCTTGTCGCTGGGTTAACTTCGGCGGGTTGCGTGCCCTTGTACTCCTTCTGGCGACAGGCGGGGTACAAGGGCGACGCGCTGATTACATGGCGCGTTTGGCCTTCATCGATGCGTGATGGTGGCCGGCGACGCAGCCGACCGCAGCGCCAGCCTTGCCGTGATGGCCCGCCATGTGGCCGAGCAGACCGCCCGCCATTGCGCCCTTGATGCAGCCCTTGGCGAGGGCCGGGCCAGCACTGGCCGCGAGGCAGGAGATGGCCAGAATTGGGGCCAGAACTGTGATTTTCCTGATCATGTGATGCTTCCTTGATTTGCCCGCTGGCTATTAGCGGCTCGCAGGTGGGCCGCTCGTATGTACTCTCTTCTGCTGACAAGGTTCCGCTTATGCTCACCGATGCCCAGATGACCGATGCGCGCCGCTTTGCGGGCTATGCCGCGCCGGGCACGACCATGGTGGTCGATGCCAATAGCGACACGGTTTACGTGCAGTATGGGGTGGTGACCATGTCGCTTTACACCCGGCTGACCAGTTTGAGTGCGAGCGAGGAAGTGGTGCTGGTTGGTATCTATCTTGCCAATCTCAACAGCCTGGAAAGCGCCATTCCGCTGGCTGGCGACAATCTGGATACCGACGCGGCGGCGGTGTGGAAGCATAACGCCCATGAGGTGCGCGACCGGATGGCGCTGTTGGCGCAATGGTCGCTGCGGATGTGTGTATTCCTGGGTGTGGCGGCCGGGCCTGGGTTGCAGGTTGGGCCGGGGCTGGGCTCCGCAGTCACGATGGTGCGTGGCTGATGGATGCGGATCGGCTCAACGCGCGGATCTATGCCGGGCGCGGTAAGGCGGCGGCGCGGATCGGGCATATGACGCGGGTGTATCGACCGGCGGATGCGCTGAATCCGCTGGCCAACCTGGTGGCGTTGCTGCCGGTTGCCTATAATGCCGTGGACGGCAAATATGCGTCGGCGAACAGCTATGGAAAGGTGGTGTGGTACGCCGATTTCGATGCGTCGCAGGCCGTGGTTGGGGACTATCTGGTCAGCACTGGCGCCAATAATCCTTTCGCCAATGACGAGATGGATCCTGAGTATTTCTTTGTGGCGGCCAAGCAGTCGCTGCTGCCGATTGTTGCCGTTGCCTGCAACCGCTTTATCCGCATTACCCGGCCCGCAGCCCTGGCGGCGAATGCGGCGGGTGCGACCGGGTATAGCGGGATCAGCGCGACGGGGATGATCGATGTGCTGGGTGCGGCGGCTGCGACCAATGGCGGCCAGAACACCGGCTGGCCCTGCGCAATGATATTGGGCGGCACCGCGGCGCATATGAAAGACCCTTTGCCTGCGGGCGCTGCGCTGGGCGTGGGTTGGATGATTTACCTGCCGCCTTCGGTGCCGGTTGCGTTGCTGCCGGGAGACCGGGTGATCGACGATACTGGCCGGGTGCTGGTGATCGAAGGCGCGGAACTGACCAGCCTGGGCTATCGGCTCCAGGCCAATGAGGCGCATTCCTGATGGCTGACATGAGCGATGCCGGGAACGCGCTGGTCGCTTTGATTGCGGGGATTCTGTATCCGCAGGGCACGGCAGCCGCTTCGGTGACCGGCGATCGTTTGCTGGTTTATCAGGGCTGGCCCGACCCGGTGACCCTGGCCAGCGATCTTGCCGCTGGCACGATCCATGTATCGGTGTTTCCCAAGCCCGGCGACAAGGTCACCTCGATCTCGCAGGATGATGACGACTGGGAGCAGTTCGGCAACAATGGCGCGGTACGGGAACTGCGCCGTCAGACGCGGTTGTTCCAGATCAGCATCTGGGCTGGTGTTTTTACGCGGCGCGATATGGCCGCTACGATCATTGATGCCGGGCTGGCGGCGGTGTCGCGGCTGGCGCTGGCGGATGGCTCGGTAGCGGTGATGAGCTACGACAGTTCGTTGCAGGATGACAACCAGCAGCAGGCGGGGATCTATCGGCGCGATTTACTATATTCGCTCAATTACGCGACGACACAGGTGATGGTGCTGACCGCGATTGCGGCCACCGTGACCGATGTAACCGTTGGCATGAATGGTGCGGATATCGCGACGGTTTCGATCTTGTCCTGATAATTTGCCAAAGTTTCAGCTGCAGATGGGTGCTGCGGTTGATTAACCAAATTATCGCAGCGCCGCGCATGCGGTGAGGCCCCACCCCCAACCCCTCCCCTGAAGGGGAGGGGAGTTAAGCGCATTGTATGCACGCCCCTTTTTTATTGGAGTCGTATTCATGACTGTTGTTCAGCAGGGGCAGGTCAACACGACCTCGCTCGTCGTTCCCGATGTCGTTGTCCAGATTGTCCCGCCGCAGCAGAACTATGTCAACGGCGTGGCAACCAATATCCTGGGGCTGGTGGGCACGGCGAGCTGGGGGCCAGTGAATTCGCCGACGATCATCGGCGATATCAAGTCCTACGTCGCCACTTTCGGCAATATCCAGCCGCGCAAATACGATATGGGGACGACCGCCTGGGCGGCGATCCTGAACGGTGCCAATAACATGCGTTGTGTGCGCGTTACCGATGGCAGCGATACCGCCGCCATGGCCGCCATCGGCACCAGTGGCATTACCATCACGTCCAGATATACCGGATCGCTGGGTAACGGCATTGCCGCCATGGTCACCGCGGGCACGGCGAGCGGGACTTGGCGAGTCACCATCACCTTGCCGGGGCTGGTGCCTGAAGTGTTCGACAACATCGCCGCCGGGCTGACGGGTAACGCCGTGTGGATGGCCATGGCAACCGCGATCAACAACGGCATTTCCGGCCTGCGCGGACCATCGCAAATCGTGGTTGCGACTGCCGGCGCCAGCACCACCCTGCCCACTGGCACCACCGCCGCGCTGAGCGGTGGCAGCGACGGCGCGACAGGGGTCGGGGCAAGCCAATTGATCGGCGCCGATGGCGTTGCCCGCAGCGGTATGTATGCATTGCGCGCCACCGGAACCAGCGTGGCGCTGCTGGCCGATTGCGATGCCGCGACCGCGTGGCCCGCGCAGATTGCCTATGGTCTGGCCGAGGGGACTTACATGATCATGGTGACGCCATCGGGCGACACCATCGTCAATGCCGTCGCCGCCAAGACCAGCGCGGGGATCGACAGCTATGCCGGCAAACTGCTGTTCGGGGACTGGACTTATTTCAATGACACGGTGAACGGCCAGATCCGGCTGATTTCGCCGCAGGGCTTCGTTGCCGGACGGCTGTCGGCATTGTCACCGGCGGAATCGAGCCTGAACAAACCGCTGGTGGGGATCATCGCCACTCAGAAATCCAACGCCAACAGCGTCTATTCGACTGCCGACCTCCAGACATTGGCGCAAGCGGGCATCGATGTGATCGCCAACCCATGCCCCGGTGGCGCGTATTTCGGCGCGCGCATCGGGCGGAATACTTCGTCCAATCAGGTGATCAACGGCGACAATTACCCTCGGCTGACCAATTATATCGCTTTTACCCTGAACACTGCGATGGGGCTGTATATCGGGCGGTTGCAAAGCAATGGCGTGCGCAACCAGGCGATGGGCACGATCAATGCTTTCCTGGCAGCCATGCAGCAACAGGGCATGATCGGCGATGTTTCCAACCCGACCAAGCAACCGTTTTCGGTCCAGCTTAATACGGCCAATAACCCACCTGCGCGAGTTGCGCTGGGCTATATGCAGGTGGACGTGCGGATCACTTATCTGAGTGTCGTTACTGTGCTGCTGATCAACGTCGAAGGCGGCCAGTCGGTGTCGGTCAATGTCGCGGCGACAGGGCCTAATTCATAAGGTTTGGCTTTACGGTGGGGCCGAAAGATGCCCACCCCCGGCCCCTCCCGCAAGCGGGAGGGGAGAAGATTTCTTGGCCTCTTTCGCAAGCGGGAGAGGAGTTTTGAGCCCCCATTTTCAGGAGTTTTTTGATGGCCCAGCAGGGGTATTCGATTGGTCGCGATACGACCGTCACGGTCATACTGTCGAGTGGCGCGACGTTGCGCCTGGGCAAAGTGACCGGCTTTGAGGCGCGTCCGATCGTCAGCGAAACCACGGTACGAGCGCTCGATGGGGTGAACGATCATTTGCGTTTTCACGGGGGTTGGAACCTGACCATGGGCATGGAACGGCGTTCTGCCGACCTCGACAGCTATTGGGCGGCGATCGAAGCCAATTATTACGCGGGCATCAGCGATACGCCTTGCACCATCCAGCAGACCATTACCGAACCCGACGGCAGCGTGACCCAGTGGCGTTATCAGTCGTGCATGCTGAAGTTCGATGATCCCGGCAAATGGTCCGCCGATAGCACGGTGAAGCAAACGCTGTCGGCGGTGGCTTCGCAACGTGTGCAGCAGGCCTGATCATGGTCAAAGTCACCGTAAACCAGGCGGATGAAAGCACCGCTGCGAAGCTGATCGGTGCCGGAAACCGGGCTGTCGATGTAGCCGATGCCCAGGGGCGGACACTCACGTTGAAAAAGCCTGCGCCACTGGCGCGGCTGGACTTTGCCAAGGCCGCCGGTGGCGGGGAGATCAACCAGCTTTATCTCGCCGAGGTGATGCATCTGCCTTACGTCGCAGCGATCGACGGGGTGGCCGTGGCGAGCCCGGCCAGTGAAGGCGAATTGCGAGCATTGTACGCGCGGCTGGGCGATGACGGCAATGATGCCGCGCAACTGGGGGTGCTGGAGCATTTTATGCCCAAACCGGCTGCCGAAGCGGAGGCCGAGCTAAAAAATGGCTAAGGGACGAGCCGCTGAATGAAGCCCTGTGGCTCGTCCATAATGGTGTGCCATTCGATGTCGCATTCGCGCTGGACGACATTCCCCGTGCGTGGATGGCGATGCGTTTTTCAGCATTTCACGGCAGCCGGTTGAACATCGAAACACTTTCATTTGAAGAGTGAAAGATGGCGGATGCAATCACGATCGTAATTCGCTTTTATAGGGGCCAGGACATGACGAATTCGGACCGTCGCTCGGCGGCTTCTATCGCTCTTGCCTGCCATGCAGCGCGCAGTGCCGTCACCATCGCAAGTCAACTTCGTGGCCATCCGGTTCGGGCGGAGCAACAGGCACGGGCGGTGGTGACGCGGGCACAGGCGTTGCGCCGCGCGACTTTACGACTGGGTGTGGTCACATTGCCGCCTGCCATTCGGCGTTCCGAACCGGATCAAATCGTTCAGGGACGGACCGCATACTATCGCGCTGCCGATGTGGCCCCACACGGTGTGTCAGATGCCGTAAGGAATCTGACACAGGCGCGCCGGGTCGCAGGAAATCGGCCATCGGTAATTCCGTTGTTGGCCGGCGCGAGTGGATCTGGTGGTTTCCTGCTCACCGCAAAGCACTCGCGCCAATTGAGCGCTGATGTCGGTGCGCTGCGCGCGCCGAATCAGCGATCCGGGCCGGGCATCATCGCCAATTCCGTCGCCGGATCGAGCCCCGGCATACGGCTGGCCGCGCTGATTGGCGCGCCTCCGGCTGGTGGTGCCGCTAACCGCAATTTACACCGCGCGGCCGCGATTGCCGCGCCCGCTGGGTCTTCACGAATGCTGCACCAATTTGCCGCGCCAACGCATCACGAGCCGGTAGCACCCGGCTTTCACCGCACGGTGCGACAGCCTCAAAGCACGTCTGCGCCGGGTCATGTCTATCTCGACAAGTCGCTGGTGGGCTATCATCTCGCTGCCGCGATTACCGCCGAACAGACCCGCGCCGCCGCCCGCCCCAATGTTTCCGGGGCCAGTTTCAATAGCAGCATGGCGGCGCTGCGGCCATCCGGAGCGGGGTTATGAGCGGGAAACCGATCATATTGAAACTGGGCAACTTTACTTTTGGCCGCGGCGAAGTACCCGAGAGTATCGGTTTTGGCGCCTCGCAAGGGTTGCATGTCCACACGCTGGTCGGCGGCGCGCGGATCATCGATGCGATGGGGGCGGTGCCATTTCGGCCCGAATGGTCGGGATGGTTTACCGGGCCACAAGCCCTGGCTCGCGCGCGCTTTCTCAAGAAACTGGCAGAAGCCGGACAGCCTTTGGCGCTGCGCTTTGGCGAATTCGCCTATACCGTAATGATTTCGGCCTTTTCCGCAGAGTTCCACGCCGGACCCAATCTGCCTTATTCCATTACCCTGGAAGTGGTCAGCGACCACGGCGCGGCGCGGCCTGGCGCTGGTCTGCCGGGGTTGACGCAGATGGTGGCGCTGGATCTGGCCGATGCCGTGGCCAACGCCGGGACGATCGGCGATGGCGGATTGATTGCCTGCATGGGCGCGGTGAGCGCCGCCATGATCGCCAGTGGCGACGCCGTACAATCGCCGGCAGCGGTCCGTCCGCTATTGCCGTTGATTGCGGCGGCGCAGGCACAAGCGGTGCAGTTAAACGTCGCTGCCTCGGCGCAACTGGCCGCCCTGGAGCCGCTTTCGGTGCCAGGCGTGACGCCCGGACCCGATCTGCTGAGTGCATTTGGCACGGGGCTGGGGGCGGCGGCGGGAGCCGCCAGCCAATCACGATTGCTGAGCGCCACTGCCCAGGCGTTGGCACGCATGGCTGACAATTTGAACGCGGCATCTGGAATGGCCGGGGGCAGCGGCATCGTCCTGACGACTGGCACCGGCGACCTCTACCACCTGGCCGCCGTCGCTTATGGCGATGCGCGTGCCTGGACGAGGATTGCCCAGGCCAACCAGCTAACCGACCCAATGATTTCGGGGGTTACCCAGTTGGTAATCCCGCCAGCGAGCACCGTGCCTGCGACAGGGGTTTTCGATGCCTGACCCGAATAATTTTGCGATGACGCGCTTTGGTGGCGCCGCCGGAACATCGTCAGTTCGTAGTCCGCGCGGCGCGGTGCGGCTGAACGGGTTGGTGATCGAGGGTTGGGAAAGCTGGGAAGTCGAGAATAATGCCTTTCGCGCCGCTGACAGCTTTACGGTTGTCTTTGCGGCAGCCCTGCTTCCGCCCGACTTCGGCCCCAACTGGTTTGGCGCGCAAACCGCTATTCTGGCGGAGATTTTTGCCTCCGCCGATGCGTCTGCCCATTCCGCTGACCCAGCCAGCTACCAACCTTCGCTCGCCGACCGACTGATTTTAGGTCAGGTGGACGACATCGCTTTCGACCCGTTGCGCGGCACCGTGGCTTTGACCGGTCGCGACTTGACTGCTCGGCTGATCGACACCCGAACCAGCTCCGGGTACCTTAACCAGACGTCCAGCATGATTGCCGCCGTGTTAGCCGGGCACCATGATCTGATGCCGGTGATAACGGAAACGACGACCCCGATCGGCACCTTTTATAGTCAGAACCATATCAGCCTGACGCAGGAACGCAGCGAATGGGATATTCTGACCGAGCTTGCCGGTTTCGAGAATTTCGATGCGTTCGTGCTGGGCGATGAGCTGCATTTCGAGCCTCGACCCGATCCCGGCACCGCCGAGAGGTATGTCATCGACTGGCAACAGGGGGACACGACATCATCCGCGCCGACCGCCAACGTCGCTGCGCTACGGCTTGAACGCAGCCTGACGCTGGCGCGGGGAGTGAGCGTGACGGTGACAAGCTGGCATGCGCGGCAAGGCAAGCGTTTTGCGGCGACATGGCCCAAAATGGATGCCGACGCGCCCGCGCCTCAAACATCGCCGCTGGCCTATAGCTTTATCGCTCCGGGGCTGACCCAGGATCAGTGCCAGCAGGTCGCACAGGCGCGCTATGAGGATATTGCCCAGCATATGGTGCGGCTTAACGCCGAGATGCCGGGCGACGATATGCTCGATTGCCGGATGATCGTATCGATTCAGGGGACCGACACGGCCTGGGATCAGGATTATGTCCCTGATGCCGTGCGTCGTACGATGTCAGCCGAGGGCGGCTATCGCATGACGCTGAGCGCGAAAAATATCAGCACGGTCTAGCTTGTGCATGGGGCAGATGCCGACCCCCGGCCCCTCCCGCCAGCGGGAGGGGGGAAGGAATTATCATGATGCAGGAATTGCTCAATCACGCTCGGCGGGTTGCGTCCGAGGTGGCCGGTCTGCGCGCGGCCACTCGCCACGGGACCGTCGATGGCTATGATCCGGCCAATTATGCCGTGCGGGTGAAGTTGCAACCCGATGGCACGCTGACCGACTGGGTGCCGCTGAAGACCGCCTGGGCGGGTGCGAACTGGGGATTGTTTCTGGCGCCTTCGGTCGGCGACGCTGTCGAGCTGGATTTTCAGGAAGCCGACGGCGGCGTCGCCAGCGTGGGTTGGCGTTTTTTCAATGATGGTCAGCGCCCCCTGGCCGTACCCGCCGGCGAGGCCTGGATCGTCCATGCATCCGGCGCTTCGATCCGGCTGACCCATGACGGCAAGCTGACGCTGGCCGACGGTCACGGCGCCAGCGTTGCGCTGGACGGGAATGGCACCATCACCAGCGCGGGCGCCTGGACGCATAACGGCAGCTTTTCAGCGGACGGCATCGGCCTGTCCACGCACCATCACAGCGGCGTGGCCACCGGCACCGGCACGAGTGGCGGGCCCACAGCATGACCGGCTTGATCGATCTTTATCATTATTTTGGAACCGACCTGGCCGCTTCGAATACGGGCGATCTGTTGACGGTGACGGCCATTACGCGCGGCCAACAACGAGTTCTGCGGCGATTGCTGACCAATCCCGGCGATTATATCTTTCAGCCCGAATACGGCGCCGGTCTGGGGCGATGGATCGGCGCGACCGCCGATCTTGCGGCGATGCGCGCGTTGATCCGCGGGCAGATGTTGCTGGAACCCAGCGTGGCGGCGCAGCCAGAGCCCGATGTCAGCGTGCTGCCAATCGCCAACCAGGCTGGCGGCGGATTTGCCGTGGCGATCAGCTATATCGACGCGCCCAGCGGCGAGCCGGTTATCCTCTCTTTTGATGTGAGCAACTGATGGCCCTTCCCACGCTGCAAACCCAGACCTTCGACCAACTCGTTCAGACCGAGGCCGCTGCAATCCAGGCCGGATCGGGCGGCGCCCTGATCGATTTTTCGGTCGGATCGATCCTGCGCGCCTTTGCCGAGGCAGTGGCTATGGTGGCTATGTGGCTACAGGGGCTGATCCTGCAATTGCTGACGACAACTCGTGCGGCGACTGCCAGCGGTACCGACCTGGATAGCTGGATGGCCGATTACGGGGTGACCCGGTTGCCTGCCGCCGCCGCCGCCGGGACGGTGATTTTCTCACGTTTTACGGCGACGCAGGCTGCCAGCATCCCACTGGGTGCAAAAGTGCAATCGGCCGATGGCACACAGCAATTCTTTGTCGTCGCCGATGGATCGCAGGCAGCTTATAACGATGGCGATGAGGCTTACCTGATCCCGGCCGGGGTGGCAGCGATCAGTGCCACCGTACAGGCGATGACGCCAGGATTGACCGCAAACCTTGCCGCAGGGGCGATATCGGCGCTGGGACAGTCGATCAGCGGCGTGGATAGCGTGACCAATACCGTCGCATTCGTATCCGGCGCTGCTTCGGAAACCGACGCGGCTTTGCGTGTGCGCTTTGTCAATTACCTCGCCTCGTTGGCCAAGGCGACCAAATCGGCGGTCGGTAATGCCATTGCTTCACTGCAAGAGGGGCTGAACTATACGCTGACCGAGGATTTTAGCTATGCTGGTGCCTATCAGCCCGGCTATTTTTACGTCGTCGTCGATGACGGGAGCGGGTCACCCCCCGCGCCGCTGCTGGCGCTGGTCAGCGAGGGCATCGATACGGTGCGCGGCTGCGGCATTCAATTTGGGGTATTCGCGCCGATGCCTGTCACCGCCGCCTTGGCAGTGACCATAACCCCGGCCAACGGCTATGCCTGGGCGGCTGTAGCGGCAGCGGTCAAGAGCGCAATCCTGACCTTTATCCAGGCGCTGCCGGTGGGCGCAAGTCTGTCCTGGTCGCGACTTTACCAGGTTATTTACGCAGCGAGCCCCGGCGTTGCCACAGTTACCGGCCTGACCGTGAACGGTGGCACCAGTGACTTGATCGTCACCCCGCAACAGGCGGTCATACCCGGCTTGATCGTGGTAAGCTGAAATGGCCACCGGACAATTCCCCGTCGGCAGTGCTGGCGACATCGCAGCGCGCATCCGACAATTACTGCCGAGTTGGTTCGCGGACCGCAATCCGACCGCCAATGCGTTGCTGGCTGGCGCGGCGAGTGCGCTGACCTTTGCCTACGGCCTTTACAGCTATGCCGCAGCGCAGAGCCGCATTTTCACCGCGAACGGCATCTGGCTCGATTTGATCGCCCAAGATTTTTATGCGGTAGCAATAACGCGCGGGCCCAACCAGAACGACGACGGCTTCCGCGCCAGTATTCTGGCGAACCTGTTTCGCCCGCGCGCCACCCGGCAAGGCATGAATGACGCATTGTTGACGCTAACCGGCAATGCGCCCGATATTCTCGAACCTTTTGCGCCTGCCGATACCGGTGCCTACGGCGTGGGCTATGCCGGCTATGGCGCGGCGGGTGGCTATGGCTCGCAGGCGATTGCGGCGCAGGTTTTCATCACCGCCTTTCGCCCGGTACAATACGGCATCGCCCAAGTGGCCGGTTACAGCGTGGCCACTGCGGGATACGGGATGCCCAGCCAGGCGGAATATGCATCGCTGGCGGTGGTTTCATCAATTGTGACCGACGCCGACATCTATGCTGCCATCGACGCCACCAAAGCCGCCGGCATGTGCATGTGGGTGCGGATCAGCAATATCTGGAATCCGGTGCCGTTGAACCGCAGCGGCGCGCCGTTCACCGTGGATGGCGAGCAACTGACGCTTAGCTGAGAAGCTTCATCTGCGATCGCCTACCAGCCACTAAAGCCAATCTGGTCCCTCCCGCATCCGGGCGGGCAGCCATGCTTATCGCCACAACAACTCATTCAGGAGCAGCCGCATGGATCGCCAAATTGTCTGGCCCGGAGCCATCCCGCTCGAAACCGACATCCTTAAC
>JALYHR010000012.1 GCA_030776465.1 Pseudomonadota bacterium | reverse complement strand
TCGGCGCTGCGGGCAATGATCGTGGTCGTGGGGGCGACGTAGAGCCGCGCGTCCTGGGCGCCTTGCGCACGGGCGTCGTCGAGCAGCACGTAACTTGTCCCCGGTGGGGGAATTGCAGCAGGGGGATCGGACGCCATCGACTGCGCTGCTAGCGCAACCCTGACGCTCTGGCAAAAATCCCTCGACCCTAACGCGAGGACTCCCCTAGAAGGCGCTGCAGAAACCAGCCCCTGCGGCGTAGGCAAAGGATATTCGATGCGGTGTTTGCTGGTTGCCGGTTCTGCACTCGCCTTGCTGGGCGCGCTGGGTGCGCTTCCCGTGCGCGCCGAGGAAACGCCGCCGCCGGTACCGCAAGGCCAATTGTCCGACGCGGTAACGCCGTCCGCCTACCGTCTCGATCTGACCGTCGATCCTGCTGCCGCGCGCTTTACCGGACATGTCGAGATCGACGCAGCGCTGCACACGCCCAGCCGCTTTGTCTATATGCACGGTCGCGATCTGGCGATCCTTGCGCTGACCGCCACAGTGGCCGGGAAATCTTATGCCGGGGTGTGGAAGCAGGTCGATCCCACCGGGGTGGCGCTGGTCACCTTTGCCACGCGCTTGCCGGCGGGGCCGGTGACATTCCGTTTCGATTATGACGCGGGCTTTCAGGATGGGCCGCAAGGCATGTTCCACGTCCATGTCGGCAACGATTGGTACAGCTGGACCCAGTTCGAATCGATCGACGCGCGCGCGGCTTATCCGGGTTTCGACCAGCCCGGCTACAAACAGCCGTTCGTTGTCACGCTGCGCACCCCGCCCGGGCTGACGGCTGTGTCGAATGCGCCCGAAACCGGGGTGACGCGCGAGGCCGGGATGGATGTTCATCATTTTGCCCCGACCGCGCCGCTGCCGACCTATCTGTTGGCGATGATGGTCGGTCCGTTCGTGACCGCGAACGGCGTCGTACCGCCCACGCCCGAGCGCGCGACGCCGCTGCCGCTGCGGATTGTCTCGACCCGCGAAAACGCCGGAAAGCTCGATTTTGCGCTGACCAACAGCCAGCCGATCATCACCAATCTGGAGCGCTATTTCGGCCAGGGTTTTCCCTTTCCCAAGCTTGACCAGATCACCTCGCCGATCATGCCCGGTGCGATGGAAAACGCGGGCGCGGACCTGTACGAGGACGACGCGCTGGTGCTCGACGACAATGCCTCGACCGCGCAGAAGCGCGATTTCGGCATGATCGTGTCGCATGAATTGTCGCACCAGTGGTTCGGTGACCTGGTGACCCCGGCGTGGTGGGACGACATCTGGCTCAATGAAAGCTTTGCCAACTGGATGGGCTATCGCATCGGCAATGAATGGCGCCCCGATCTCAACATCAACGGCGGCGCGCTGGCGGAGGGCTTTGCGGCGATGGGCAGCGATGCCCTGATCGCGGGCCGCCCGATCCACCAGCCGATTACGCGCAATGCCCAGATCGATGCCGCCTTCGATTCGATCACTTACGGCAAGGGTGGCCATGTCGTGGCGATGATCGCCGGGTTCATGGGCGATGACAAATTTCGCGATGGCGTGCGCCGCCACATCGCCGCGCATGCCCACGGCAACGCCACCAGCGCGCAGTTTTTTGCGGCGATGGCCGATGCCGCCGGTGATCCGCGCATCTTGCCGGCGATGCAGAGCTTCACCGACCAGCAAGGCGTGCCGCTGCTGACGTTCACGGGCAGCAACGCCCACTATACGGTCACGCAAAGCCGCTATGTCCGGCTCGGCAGCGCAGCGCCTGACACCCGTTGGGGTGTGCCGATGTGCCTGCGGCTGGGCACGGCGCGGCAATGCATCCTGCTCGATACAGAATCCATGCCGCTGGTGTTGCAAGGCGCGGGGACGGGCGATGGCGCGCTGATGCCCAACGCCGGAGGCACCGGCTATTATCGCTTTGAATTGCCCCGCGCCGACTGGGACAGATTGATTGCCGCATCGGCTCACCTCAGTAGCGGCGAGGGTCTGGCGCTCGCCGATTCGCTTACCGCAAGCTTCATGGCCGGGCGCGCCGACGCAGGCCAGATGGCAGAGCTGGCGCGGGTGATGACCGCTAATCCGGACAGCTATGCCAGCAATGCCGCCCTGGGCGGACTGGAAATGCTCGATGCGGCGGGCATGCTCGATAGCCCCGCCACTGCCGCTTATCATCGCCTCGTCCGCCATCTTTATGAGGCCCAACTGGCGCAATATGGCTTTGACCCAGGGGCACGCGCCTATCCCGGCGAAGCTGCCGAACGCTCGCAGCGCCGGGTGCAACTGATCGGCAGACTCAGCGATATCGCGCGCGATCCGGGCGTCCGCCGCACACTGGCAGACGCCGCCGCGGCCTGGATGGGCGGAAACGCCGACGCGCTTGACCCGGTCTGGTACGGCAATGGCTTCACGGTCTGGCTGGACGATGGCAAAGCCCCGGCCAGCACACTGGACCGCGCCCACCGCCTGATGGACAAGGCGCTGGCCTCGCAGGACGCGCTGCTGCGCCCGGCGGCGCTGCACGCGCTGGCGCATAGCGGCCACCTCGATGTCGCCACCTGGCTGCTGAATGGCACCGCCGATCCGCGTCTGCGCCTCAGTGAACGTTTGCAGTTGATTGCCGGGGTAGCGGCTACGCCGATGACTCGCGAACTTGGCTACAATTATATGCGCGACCATCTTGATACGCTGCTGACAGCTGGCGGCGGGATCTTTTTTTCGTCGCGATTGGCGCAGGTGCTGGCTGGTTTTTGTTCGGTGGAAAAGGCCGCCGCCATCGCTCGCGATTTCGGCCCCAGGATGGCGGGCAAGACCGGCCAGCTCGAACTGGACCGGACCGTGGAACGGGTGCGCGACTGCGGCCTGCTGCGCAAGGCGCGCGGGGCCGAAGCCTCGGCACAGATCGCCAGGTTGCCGTAAATTTTCATTCCTCCCCGTTTCTGGGAGGAATGCACGCTCTACCTTATCGGCAAGCTCAGCAAAGCGCTTAATCCGACCCTCGCGCCATCGGCGTCATAGCGATTAGCCAGTTTCAGCTTGCCGCCGTGTTGTTCGGCGATGGCCAGCGCCAATGTCAGGCCAAGCCCGGCGCCGCCGGTGACGCTGTTGCGTGAAGGATCGCCGCGGGTGAATGGTTCGAGCATGCGGGCGATGTCGGGCTCGGCGATGCCGGGTCCGTGGTCGTCGATGCGAATGACCGCCCAGGCGTTCCGCGAACCGTCCTGGATGCTTTCGCGCGCCAGCGACACATGGGCCCGATCGCCATAACGCAAGGCATTGCCGATCAGATTGCGCAAGGCGCGACGCACCCAGGTCGCGCGCAGCGAAACGACCAGTCGCGGCATATCGGCCACAGTCACCGGATCGCCCATGTCTTCGAATTCTTCCACCACCGACCCGACCAGCGCCGATAGCTCGGTCGCCTCGCGCGGATCGCTGGGGCGGCCAACGCGCGCCAGCGAGAGGATATCGTCGAGCGAACGCACGATATCCTCGATGGTCGCCGCCATCCGCCCGCGCTCGAAGTCGTCTTCCACCGATTCGATACGCACCCGCAATGCCGCCAGCGGTGTTTTCAGATCGTGGCCAATGGCGCCCAGCATCACGTCTTTTTCATCGAGCAGGCCGGTCACCCGCGCTTCCATGGCGTTATGCGCCAGGATCAAGCGCCGCAGATCGTCCGGTCCGCGGGGGTCCAGCCGGCCATGGGGGTCGCGGGTCTCGGCAAAATATTCGAGCCGCCGGGTCAGCGCCGCCAGCGGTCGCGTGATTGGGCGCAGGATGAACGCTGCCGCCCCCACCAGCAGCGCATAGATGACCAGCGTCTGGAGCAGCAGCGGCGCCAGCGGATTGCCTTGATCGAGCGGGGCAAAGATGCGCGCCACTCGCCATGGCCCGCCCGGTTCCAGTTTGACCGCAGCGATCAGGACATGACCCGGCGGCGACGGATGATGCGCGAACATGCCCTCGCGCTGGGCGAAACGCGCCTGTGCCAGCGGATCGGCGGAAAACGGCCGATCGACGACCGCAATGTCGGTGAGATTGATGCCTTGTTCCTGGAAAACCTGGCGCAAGTCCCTCTCGACGTCACCGAGGCGGCGATCCTGGGCGATCGGCGTGAAATCGGCCTCGAGATCTATGCCATGGGGGCTTGGGTCGGATGTCGGGGCGTATACCGGCGGAGGGCCCGCTTCATTCAGTGCAGCATGGCGGCTGTTATTCAACAGGCGGATCGCCGATGCGTGGACCAGCCCTTCCTCGCGGCGGCCGGCTTGCGCACGATACAGCAGCACCGCACTGATCGCCTGCGCCAGCAACAGCGCAGCCGCCAGCGCCAGCAGCACCTGGCCTTGCAGGCTGCCGGGCCACGGCAGGCGAAACCTGCGGGGCTGGCCTGTTCCTGTGCTTATACTATCCGCACCGGGATCGGGCGTCATACCGCGCCCGGCACCCGGCGAACATCGGCGGCCAGCATATAGCCCCCGCCCCAGACCGTCTGGATCATTTGCGGATTGCGGCTGTCGCATTCGACCTTGCGCCGCAGCCGACTGACCTGGTTGTCCACCGCGCGGTCGAACAGATGCGCTTCGCGGCCCTGGACCATATCGAGCAAGCGATCTCGGTCCAGCACCTGGCGCGGATGTTCGAGGAAAGCCAGCAGCAGCCGGAATTCGACCGAGGATATCGCGACCACAGCGCCATCGGGCGCGGTCAGTCGCCGCTTGAGCGGATCGAGCCGCCAGCCTTCAAACAGGAAATCCTCATCCAGAGCCACCTCGCCATGGCCCCTGCTGGTGCGGCGCAACACGCTGCGGATCCGCGCCACCAATTCGCGCGGCTCGAACGGCTTGACGACATAATCGTCGGCACCGATTTCAAGCCCGACGATGCGGTCCGTCGCTTCGCCGCGCGCGGTCAGGAAAATCGTTGGAATCGCCCGGGTTTCGACCAGATGCCGGCAAAACGACAAGCCATCCTCGCCCGGCATCATGATGTCGAGCAGGACCAGGTCGGGCGTGTCATCGACCAGCACCTGCCGCGCGTCCGAAGCGCTTATCGCTTCGCGCACGGTGAACCCCTGGCGCGTCAGATAAGCGGCCAGGGGCTGGCGCAGGCTGGGCTCATCATCGACGAGCAGCAAGCGGGTCAGTGCGGCTTCGGTCATCGGCTAAAGGTTTGCGCCTTTTTCAATGGCCGGACGGCGGCGGGGGTGGCAGACCACCATCCATGCCCGGCCCTTCAGGGTGTTGCCACTTTTCGTGCATATCGTGGAGCGTCGCCTGAGCAAAGGCCCGATGTTCCTCGCGAGTCAAGATGCCGTCGTGATTGGTGTCCGCCTGGTCGAACAGTGACAGGGCCGCGCGCACGAAAGCATCGCGGGTGACGACGCCGGTATGGCCGGGATCGGCGCGAAGCAGGATCAACATCACCAGTCCGGCGCGTTCTCCCCCGTGACCCATATGGCCCATGTCGCCGTCCTCATGGCCGCCAGCCATACCGGGATGTTCCATGTCGCCGTGCCCGGCACCCATCATATGCTCGTGCGCCTCTGCAAATTCGGCGCGCGAAATGACACCGTCATGGTTGCTGTCGATCCGGTCGAAAATCTCGCTCATCCGGGCGGCGCGATCGGCCTGGTCGAGCTTGCCATCATGATTTAGATCGAGTTTGTCGAACAATTGCTCCGCCCGAGCCTGCGCTTGTGCGCGAGTCTCCGGCTGGCCGCCCTGCGAATGTTCCTCTGCGGCAATAGCCGCACCGGCCAAAATCATAACTGCGGCAATTCCTGCCGATAGTCCTGGGGCCATACGCTTCATCGCAGCCATCCTTTCAAGGTTCCCACCCGCAGATTAGAAGGCCGCGCCGCGCTGCAAGATTTCGGTGGGGGGACAGGGGATCCGCATCACGACGCGACCTTCGCTGACCCCACTAAGCGGGCCTTGTCGCGCGATTATGTCGGATGAGCGCAGTTTTGTCGCGATTTGTCGCGCGGAAGCGATGGGGCCTCGCCTCTTCGCTTATCCTAAATCGGCGCGCATTGCGCGATCAGCCAGTCCAGCGCCGCGCCGTCCAGCCGGGGCGCCAGTATTTCGCGGACGCGGGTGTGATAGCTGTTCCACCAGTCGCGTTCATCAGGGGACAACATGGCCGGATCGACCAGACGCCGGTCGATCGGCACATGGGTTAATGTTTCAAAGCCCAGGTAATCGCCCTCGGCGCCGGGCAGGTCGCGGGTTTCGACCAGTTGCAGGTTTTCGATGCGGATGCCGTAAGCGCCGGTCTTGTAATAGCCCGGTTCATTCGACAGGATCATGCCGGGGAGCAGTTCCTGCCCGGTTCCGGCCTGGCCGCCGCTGCCCTTGGCGATGCGCTGCGGACCTTCGTGGACGGCCAGAAAGCTGCCGACGCCGTGGCCTGTACCATGCGCGTAATCAAGGCCCGCCGCCCACAGAAACTGGCGCGCGAGCGTGTCGAGCTGGCTGCCGTTGGTACCAGCGGGAAAGACGACGCGGGCCAGCGCGATATGGCCCTTGAGCACGCGGGTGAAGCGATCCTTCAGTTCGCCGTGCGGTTCAGCGCCCTCGATCCACACGGTGCGGGTGATGTCGGTAGTGCCATCGGGATATTGCCCGCCCGAATCGACCAGATAGACGCTGCCCGGAGCCAGCACGCGGTTGGTTTCGTCGCTAACCCGGTAATGGACGATGGCGCCATTGGGGCCTGCGCCCGAAATCGTATCGAACGACAGATCGCGCAGGTCGCCGGTGTCGCGGCGGAATTGATGGAGGCGTTCGGCGGCGGCGATTTCGGTGACGCCGCCTTGCGGTGCGACCTCGGACAACCAATGCAGAAAACGCACCACCGCCGCGCCATCGCGGGCCTGGGCGGCGCGCTGGCCCGCCTGTTCGGCGGGGTTCTTGCAAGCCTTGGCCAGCACGGTGGGGTCGCGCAATTCGCTGATCTGCGCGCCCGCCGCCTCCAGCGCGGCAAAGATCGCCGCCACGCAATTGTCGGGATCGGCGCTCACCCGCTGGCCCGCCAGCGCCGCCAGCGCCGGTGCGAAGCTGTCGCGCGGCGCGATGCTGACAGCATTGCCCAGGTGCGCGCGCAATTCGGGAGTGACTTTGCCGGGCGCGATGAACAGCGTGGCGGTGCCATCGGCGCGCGCGATCAGATAGGACAGCGCCACGGGGGTGCGCGCGACGTCTTCACCGCGAATGTTGAGCAGCCAGGCCACCGAATCGAGCGCGGCGATCACCACCGCATCGAGCTGGTGGTCCGCCAGCCACGCCGACAGCGCGGCGCGCTTGGCCTGACTCGACTGTCCGGCCAGCGTATCGTCCTGGATGAAAGCGGGCGCGGGTGAAGGCGCCGGGCGGTCATTCCATACCGCATCGACTGGATTGCTGGCGACCGGCACCAATGTCGCGCCGCGTTCCGCCAGTGCCTTGGCCGTGGCCGCAACCCAGGGTTTGCCGTGCAGCCACGGGTCATAGCCGATACGCGCGCCGGGTACGACATGCGCGGCCAGCCATCTGGCCGGGCTGGTCTGCGGCACGCTTTCATAATCGTAAAGCCGCCCATCAACCTGGTCGCGCACTTGCAGCGTATAACGCCCATCGACGAACATCGCCGCTGTATCCGCCAGCACCACCGCCGTTCCCGCCGAACCGCCAAACCCGGTCAGCCATTCCAGCCGCTGGGCATAGCCGCCGATATATTCGCTCATATGTTCATCGGAGATCGGGATGACGAAGCCGTCGAGTCCGCGCGCCTTCAATTCGTCGCGCAGGGCTTTGAGGCGGGATTCTCGGGGTTGCATCAACATGGCGGTGAGTCCGGGTTGCGGGGCATGGCCGCCCATCATACAGGGGGGCGATGACAGATACCATGACCGAAATCGCCCCTCCCCTCGCCGCTAAACGCCCAACCAGCGTCACCCATCACGGCATCACCGTGACCGATGATTATGCGTGGTTGCGCGACCCTGGCTATCCCGAGGTCAGCGATGCCGAGGTATTGGCGCATCTGGAAGCCGAAAACGCCTGGTTCGAGGCACGGATAGCGGCGCAGCAACCGGTGATTGAGCGCCTGTTCACCGAAATGCGCGGGCGCATCAAAGAGGCTGACAAATCGGTTCCGCAGAAGGATGGCGACTGGCTGTACTGGATCGAATACGAGGAAGGCGCCGAATACAAGAAATGGTGGCGGCGTCCGGTTGCGGGTGCTGACGACGGCAGCGCGGACGAACTGATCCTCGATGAAGTCGCCCTCGCTCACGACCTCGAATATTTCCAATTGGGCGCGATTTCAATCAGCAGGGATGGCCGCCTGCTCGCCTGGGCGGTGGACGACAACGGCTCCGAACGGTTTACCGCGCGCATCAAGGTGATCGCCACTGGCGAAGTGTTGCCTGACGAAATCCCCGGCACGCTGTCGGCGCTGGTGTGGGTCGCGGGCGACAAGGCGCTGGTCTACAGCCTGGCTAACGACAACTGGCGCACCGACAATGCCCGGCTGCACTGGCTGGGCCAGCCACTGGCCAGCGATGTCGAATTGTACCACGAGGATGACGAAGGCTTTCGCGTCGGCTCGTCACTGACCGCCAATGAGCAATGGCTGGTCATCGCCACCAGCGACCATGAAACCAGCGAAGTGCGGCTGATCCCCGCCGATGATCCGCTCAGCCCGCCGCTGCTGATCCGCGCGCGCCAGCCCGGCGTCGAATATGATGTCGATGAACGCGGCGGCACGCTGTTCATCCACGCCAACGACACTCACGAAAATTTCCGACTGGCGACCGCGCCGCTGTCCGCGCCGGGGCAATGGACGACGCTAATTGCGGGCAGCGACGATTTTTACCTGACCGGCTTTGATTTGTTCCGTGATTTCTATGTGGTCGAAGGCCGGGTGCGCGGGCTCGATCATATCGAATTGCGTTATTACGACGATCCGGGTCGCATCGAGCCGATCCTGTTTCCCGAGGCCAGTTACGAAGCATCGCTCGGCGATAACCCCGAATGGGCCACCGACAAGCTGCGCCTCTCCTATGAAAGCATGGTCAGCCCGGCCACGGTGTTCGATTTTCACATCGCCGAAAAACGCCTCGAAGTGCTCAAGGTCCAGGAAATCCCTTCGGGCTATGACGCGGCGCTTTACACCACCGAGCGGCTGGAGATTGCCGCGCGGGATGGCACGCTGGTCCCGGTCAGCGTGGTCATGCGCAAGGATCGCGCGACTGTTCGGGAAGGCGGGGGGGGCGCAGCGGGCGCGTTGCACCTGTATGGCTATGGCGCCTACGGCATCGCCATTGCGCCGGGCTTTTCGACCTCGCGTCTCAGCCTGATCGATCGCGGCTTTGCCTATGCCATCGCCCATGTGCGCGGCGGCGACGATCTGGGCCGGGCATGGTACAAGGCGGGCAAGCGCGAGGCGCGCATGAACACTTTCAATGATTTCGTCGATGTTGCCAACGCGCTGATCGAGCGGGGGCTGACTGCGAAGGGCTGGATCAGCATATCAGGCGGCTCGGCGGGCGGTGAATTGATGGGCGCGGTGATCAATTCCGACCCAGATTTGTGGGGCGCGGTGGTGGCGCAGGTGCCGTTTGTAGACGTGCTGGCGACGATGCTGGATGAGAGCCTGCCGCTGACCCCCGGCGAATGGCCCGAATGGGGCAATCCGATCGAAGACCGCGCCGCTTTCGAGTTGATCCGCAGCTATTCGCCTTACGATAACGTCATGCGCCAAGCCTATCCGCCGCTGATGGTCACCGCCGGGCTCAACGATCCGCGCGTCACCTATTGGGAGCCTGCGAAATGGGTGGCGCGGCTGCGAGAGCTGAAAACCGACCGCCACGAACTGATCCTCAAGACTCACATGGGCGCGGGCCATGGCGGCAAGTCGGGGCGTTTTGAATCTTTACGCGAAACCGCCGAGGAATTCGCCTTCATCCTGTGGCAATTGGGGGTCAGCGCCTGACGCCCCATAACATGAGGGTTGCGCATAAAAAATGGGCCAGTCCGTTACCGAACCGGCCCAATAAAAGTTTTGGGAGAGGATGCCTGAAAGGCACGTTCTGATTAGGCCCAGGCCAATTATTGTGCAAGTGCGAAGAACGCTGCTGCATTTGCACATTACGCAACCGCAGCAGGATACTCCCGCCATTCTGACTATTTGACACCAAATGCTGAAGATTCGGCGTTCAATCCGTCCATCGCCCGCAAGGCACCGGTAGCCGACAGCAGCAAGGCCAGTTGCGCGCTGGTGAAACCCTCTGCGATGAACGCCCCCAGCGCGGGCAGCGAAATGGTCAGTGGCCGATACCATGCCTCGATGGCAAGACGGCGCAGCGCCTCCAGCCGCGCAGCGGCGAGGTCATAGCTGCGCGGCTGGCCGAACAGCAGCCGTCCCAACCTTGACCGGCCCAACCTTGACCGACCAGGTGCGCGCAGCGTCGCCAATCCGTCGGCCCGGGCAAGCGCAATGACCGCCCATTCGGTATGCTCGAAGCTGGCAGGCGCGATCGGCGCGGCGGAAAGCTCTGCCGGAGTCGGGACCGCAAGCGCATTCCCTTGCAAGAATACGTCCGATAGGTCGAGGTAAGCCATAGGCTGGCCCTTTCTTGTCTGGTTCCGGGGCGGCGATGGTTAAAATCGAGCGCGATGCCCCGTCTTTAATATACCAATCGGTATATAATACGGCTGTGAAGCACGTCAACCCTGATTCTATAACGGTCGGTATTTTTACCGAAGCTTGGTCTTATTTACCGGGCCAGACCGCCAGCGTGGTCTCAACCAGCCGTTCCAGCATCGCTCGCGGCGTCCCGGCTGCGGCCCTGACTGCCATGCCCTGGATGACCGTGACGAGATAACAGGCCAGCGCATCGGGCTCGATCCCGTCGGGGAGATCGCCTTCGGCCTGCGCGCGGGTGAAACGGGCAATCAGCGCCGCATCCGACGAAGCGCGGCGGGCAATGACTTCGCATCTGACCGATTCGGCTTCGGGCCCGCAAACCGCCGAACCGATGACCCCCAGGCATCCCTGCGGGTCGCCATCGCTGCATTGCATCGATAAGGCGCCGCGCAGCAGGCGCTCGGCCACGCCGCGCGCGGTGGCCGCTTCCAGCGCAGCGCTGACATAGCTGAGTTTCTCACGCTCGTAGAGGTCGAAAGCCTTTCGGAACAGGGCTTCCTTGTTGCCGAAACAAGCATATAGGCTGGGCCGGGTGATGCCCATCGCCTCGGTCAGTTCAGAAATCGACGCGCCTTCATAGCCGTGGCGCCAGAACACGCGCAGCGCCGCAGCCAGCGCCGCATCAGGACAAAATTCGCGCGGTCGCCCGCGTAGCGGAGAGAGTAAAGTTTCCATACCGATCGTTATATAGGTACGCTTGCGCCGACGTCCAGTGGCGATATCCCGCAAAGTGGCGATTTCCGAAGACTGACGCGGGCTGCTTTATGGAACTGAACCCGCGCCAGGGGTTTCTATCCAGGCAAGCGGCGCGAAAAACTGCGCGGCGAGGAGAATGGCATGCCCGCAACGCAGGATCCCCCCAAACCAGATACCCCAGCACCAGACATTGAAAATCCCCAACCGGCGCCTCCTGTCATTGCGCCGACCGATGATCCGCCACCCGATCTGCACGATGATCCGCCCCCCGAAACTTTCAATTCATCCCAGGAAGACGAAATCGACCAGGCCCAGACCTTCGCCGAGGAGCAGTTGCGCAGCGGCAATGATATCGGCTTGTCCGACACCACCAAGGTAAACTCGGGCGATGACGATGACGACGTGCAGGACCTGGTCGATCATATGAAGGACATGGTCGCATCAGGCCGCATCGACATGGGTGCCTTTCGCGGCGAGCGCAACGACGATGACGAGGAAGAATCGCTGGGGCCTGACGCCGCCCAGGAATAATCACTGAGCGGCAATCTGTGCCGCTGCGGTGCCTACAACGGCATCGTCGATGCTATCCGCGAGATTTACGGCGATGCTGGGTGCGCAAAGCGGGCGCCAAATATCTGGGCGGTGGCACCAACAGACGCGATCCTGCAAATAGGCTCTGGCGCGACGCCCATGCCGCTGCTAACCGCCTACCCCACGCATCCGTAGCTCAGCTGGATAGAGTACTGCCCTCCGAAGGCAGGGGTCACAGGTTCGAATCCTGTCGGGTGCACCATCTCTCTCATGGGGTGGTCAGAGTGATGTAGTCAGCCGCGCGCATAACCAGCTTTTACCGCACCATTATGCCTTCCAGCACCATCCGGACCAAGGCGTCGGAATCGACGGGCTGGCCGATCAAGTGTCCCAGCACGCAGGAGCTGAATAACGCTTGAACCACGGTGCGGGTATCATGGGGACGTATCTCGCCCGCGGCGACCCGCTGAGACAGATAATCCCCCAATAGGCGATGGCCTTCGCTCATAACCCCCTCGAACCCCTGCCTGATCTGGGTGTTGGCAGCTCCGGACACGAATAACCCCACCAGAGCCGTGCGCCGGCTCAGCAACCGGTCAAGGCCAGCCGTCACCTCAGTCAGGACGACAGTGACCGGGCGCTGTCCCGCCCCGGCGAGGAGATCGCGCAGCTCGGGCAGGAACCCGCGCTCGACGAACACCGCCTCCGACAGCATCTCTTTGCTGGTGAAGTAGTGATACAGTAAACTGGGCGCGACTCCGACTGCAGCGGCGATCTCCTTCATACTCGCCGCGTCTACGCCCTTGTTACCGAATACCAACAGCGCCGCGTCGAGGATCCGTTCTCGACGCCATTCGGCCTGCTCGCGCCGCCGCACCGGTATCGCCTCAACACTATCCGGCGGCATTGACATCCTGAACTCCTTCTTGATTGCCATCCCGTTCATCCAAGCGGTTGAACCGGCGCACATTGATCATCACGGGTGTCGCCAAAAACAGGACGCGCTCCGCCACCCAGGCGTCCTGACATGTAAGAGCGGCTTAATCAACGGGGCCGCTATAAAGCCAGGAGCCTCGCTGATCTCCTCGAGCCAAATGGATAAAAACCCATTCGGATCATGCATTATTTTATCGGCATTTTATCGGCCAGCAGCGGTTGACAGGACTAAAGGCTTGCGCCATTAATTGATCGAACGACCGATAAATCAACAAACCCGGGTTGCGCGGGTGCAGCCGGAGGTGTTGAGCGAAATCGTGCGTTTACTCAATCAAATCAATGCGTTCGCAAAAAATTGAAGCGACCGCAATCAAGGGGAGAAAAAGACGATGACTTCAAATTCAGAGACGCGGCGAAGCCGGGCAACCCGCCTGTCGATTTTACTTTGTTCGAGCGTTGCGTTCGTATCCTCGTGGTCCGCGGCCAGCGCCCAGACAAGCGATCAGCCGGCAAAGGTTCAGAATAACCAGCTCGAAGAGATCGTCGTCACGGCCGAGAAGCGGACTGAAAATGTCCAAACCGTGCCGCTGTCGATCCTCGCGATTCCAGGCACGGCATTGCAAACGGCCGGAGTGACCGGTGCTCTGGACCTTCCAAAGCTCGCGCCCGTCCTGCAGGTCACCACCTCGACGTACAGCGCCGACGTTGCTTTTCGTATCAGAGGTTTCGGTACGCCGGGTAACGGCGCCAGCGATTCCGATGTCGCCGTCTATGTTGACGGGGCTTTCATCGCGCGACCTGGCGCGAGCGTCAGCTCGATGCTGGACGTCAAGAACATCGAAGTCCTCAGCGGACCGCAGGGAACCCTGTTCGGGCGGAACGCAGCCATGGGCGCGATAACGATCAA
>JALYHR010000011.1 GCA_030776465.1 Pseudomonadota bacterium | reverse complement strand
CGAGCGACCGATCCGTTTGGTCAGTTTCGATCCCGTCGGTTGGGATTGCATCGAATTGAACAACCCGCAGGACGTCCCCGCGATCGAGGCGATCCTGAAACAGCGCGGGATCGAATAGGCCCGTGCCGCACGCCATCCGCCTGACCGACACGATCATCTTCGCCAACGATCGCCCATTCGTGCTGATCGGCGGCATGAACGTGATCGAGGATCGCGATGTGTTGCTGGAGGTGGCGGATCATTTCGTCGCGGTGACGCGCGCGTTGGCCATCCCGTTTGTGTTCAAGGCGAGCTTCGACAAGGCCAATCGCTCGTCGATCGCTTCGTTCCGTGGCCCCGGTCTGGAAAAGGGGCTGGAATTGCTGGCCGAGGTCAAGGCGCGCCATGGCGTTCCCATCCTGACCGACGTCCACGAGCCGGGCCAGGCGGCGGCGGTGGCAGCGGTGGCGGATATTATCCAACTGCCCGCGTTCCTGGCCCGCCAGACCGATCTGGTGGTCGCCATCGCCGCGACCGGCGCGGTCATTAACATCAAGAAGCCGCAGTTCCTGGCGCCGCTGGAAATGCGGCACATCATCGCCAAATGCGCCGAGGCGGGCAATGACCGGGTGCTGCTGTGCGAGCGCGGCAGCAGCTTTGGCTACAACAATCTGGTCGTCGATATGCTGGGCATGGATTTGATGAAGGCGTTCGCCCCGGTGGTGTTCGACGTCACTCACGCGCTGCAACAGCCCGGTGGGCGGCCCGACAGCGCCGATGGGCGCGGCGCGCAAGTCGCAGCGCTGGCCCGGAGCGGCATGGCAGTGGGGCTGGCCGGACTGTTCGTGGAGGCGCATCCCGATCCCGACCAGGCGCGCTGCGATGGCCCCTGCGCGCTGCGCCTGGCCGAACTGGACGGATTTTTGCGGCAGGTTCAAGCCATCGATCGCGCCGTGAAGGATTGACGGCAAGGTGCCCGATCACTTCCTGCGCACCCCGCCGTTTCCCGGTCATCGCGCCGGGCCGCTTGTAGTCCAGTCGTCGGGCCGGTGCAGCGACGATGTCGATGCGCTGATCGCGGCGCTGGCTGGGGCGCGCGTGGGCGGTGCGTTCTGGGCGGCGCAGGCCGAATTGCCCGCTGGCCGCGATGTGCTGCTGGCGCCCGACACCCAGGCGCAGGCGTGGGCCATGCTGGATACGGCGATGGCGCAAGGCGACGCGGCGCGCGCGGTATTGATCGGGCCTTTTTCCAGCAGGCGAGGGCAGGGGGCGGCCATTCCGGTCATCGCGCGACAATGCGACCCGTGGCATCTGGCCGAGCAAGCAAGCGAAGTCCGCGCGGGAGCGGACAGTGAACTGGCGCTGGTCGCGGCGCTATTGGGACGCCCCGTCACGGTCACAGGCGAAGGTCGTTATGCCCCGCTGGACGACAGCGCCGACAGCTTGCGCGCCGTGGTCGCCGCTCAACTGCTGGATGATCTGGCCTGGCACGATCCCTTCACCGGGAGCCAGGTCGCGGCGAGCGATATCGTCGCGCTGCTGGCCGAATGGCGCGCCCTGATCGATGCCAATCGCGGCATCGCGGCGGTGTTCGGGGTGGCGCCGTGGAAACGCGTGACGATGGATGCGCTGCTATGGGATGGCAGCGGGCGGGTGCGCCATGGGGGCAAGCGGCAGGCGGCGATGCTGGTTACCGGTCAGCGCACGCTGGCCTGGAAAACCCGCACACCGCCACAGCTTCTCGAGGGTCTTGCCGCGCGCGGAATTCCAGTGGGCGAGATCGAGGACGGGATGATCCGATCGACCGGATTGGGTGCCAATTGCGTGCCGCCGCTGTCGGTGATCATCGATCCGCTGGCCGCCCATTTCGATCCCAGCCAGCCCAGTACTCTGGAACATATCCTGCAATATGGCGACATTGCGCCCGAACAGATCGCCCGAGCGCGCCGCCTGCGCGCGCGGCTGGTGGCTGCGGGGATCAGCAAATACGGGCAGGATGCGGCGCAGATACCGCCCGCACCGCGCGCGCCCGGTCAGCGCCGCCGCGTTCTCGTGACCGGGCAGGTCGAGGATGACCGCGCGGTGCTGCTGGGCGGAGCGGGCTGCACCAACCGCGCTTTACTGGCCCGCGCGCGCGCCGAAGAACCAGACGCCAATATCATCTATAAACCGCATCCCGATGTCGAGGCCGGACACCGGCTTGGCACAATCCCCGATGCCGAGGTACTGGCCCACGCCGACCGGATCGAGCGTCACACCGCGATCAGCACTTTGCTGGGTCAGGTCGATGCGCTGCACGTGATCAACTCGCTGGCGGGCTTCGAAGCGCTGTGCCGCAATGTCGAGGTCATCACCCATGGCGTGCCATTCTACGCGGGCTGGGGCCTCACCCGCGACCTTGGCCCGGTGCCGGACCGCCGCCAGCGCCGCCGCTGCCTGGACGAGTTGATCGCGGCGGTGCTGATCCTCTATCCGCGCTACCTCGATCCGGTCACCCGCCTGCCATGTCCGGTCGAAGTGCTGGTGGAACGCATGGCAGCCGGTAACGCCACGGTCAGTTCGCCCCTGGTGAAGCTGCGCGAGTGGCAGGGGCAGGCCAATGTCTGGATCGGCAAGATGACGGCTCCGCTCACCAGACCCTGACGCGTTGCTCGGGCGGGCAGGTACAGCCTGGTGGTAGGCGCTGGCTTGAACGCGGCATACCAGGCGTCCATGTTGCGGACGATGTCGGCGCGCTGCTGCGTCGGTGAGTGCGGATCGATCACCAGCAACTGCTTTTTTCGTTCCGGGCGGACATTCTGCCGCC
>JALYHR010000010.1 GCA_030776465.1 Pseudomonadota bacterium | reverse complement strand
GTCAACCGCGCCGCGCTCAAGACCGATCCCCGCGTCGCCGCGCTGGTCGAGGCGTTTCGCGCGCTCGTCAGCGAAACGGTGCCAGCCTGATGCTGCGCCTCAATTCGCGCGATCCCGGTTTTGCGGAAGCCTTCGCGGCTCTGGTGCGCGACCGGCGGGAAAGCGATCCCGGCGTGGCGCGCGACGTCAGCGCGATATTGCAGCAAGTGCATGACCACGGCGATGACGCGGTCGCGGAACTGACGCTGCGTTTCGACGGCCACGCCTTGACCAGCGATGCCGACTGGCGGATCGACGCCGAAACCTGCGCGGGGGCTTTCGCGGCGCTTGACCCTTCGTTGCGCGCGGCGCTGGAACTGGCGGCGGCACGCATCCGGGATTATCACGCGGCGCAGCTCCCCGAAAACCGCGACTATATCGATGCCGCAGGCGTCCGGCTGGGCGCGCATTGGCGGGCCGTCGATGCGGCGGGGCTTTATATTCCGGGTGGTCGCGCGGCTTACCCCTCGTCGCTGCTGATGAACGCCATTCCCGCCAAAGTCGCCGGAGTCGAGCGGCTGGTGGTGGTGACGCCCACGCCCGGCGGGCACGTCAATCCGCTGGTGCTGGCCGCTGCGCATCTGGCCGGGGTCGATGAATTGTGGCGGATTGGCGGGGCGCAAGCCGTCGCCGCGCTGGCCTATGGCACCCGGCGCGTCGCTCCCGTCGATGTCATCACCGGCCCCGGCAATGCCTGGGTCGCCGAAGCGAAACGCCAGTTGTTCGGCGTGGTCGGCATCGACATGGTGGCGGGGCCGAGCGAAATCCTGGTGATCGCGGATGGGGCAAATGACCCCGCGTGGATCGCCGCCGACCTGCTGAGCCAGGCCGAGCATGACCCCGTCGCGCAATCGATCCTGATCACCGACGATGCGGCATTTGCCGATCGGGTGGCGGCGGCGGTGACGGTGGAACTGGCCGCGCTGGAAACCCGCGCAGTGGCTGGCGAAAGCTGGGGAAATTACGGTGTGATCATCGAAGTCGCCAGCCTGGATGAAGCCCCCGCGCTGGCCAATGCGCTGGCAGCCGAACACGTCGAAATCGCGGTCGCCGACCCCCAGCCGCTGTTCGCGCGCATCCGCCATGCGGGCTCGATTTTCCTGGGCCGGCACACGCCGGAAGCGGTCGGCGATTATGTCGCAGGCCCCAATCATGTGCTGCCGACCGGGCGCCGCGCGCGGTTCGCCTCGGGATTGTCGGTGCTGGATTTCATGAAACGCACCAGCTTTATCGAACTGGACGACGCCGCGCTGCACGCCATTGGTCCGGCCGCGATCGCCCTTGCCCATGCCGAAGGCCTGCCTGCGCATGCGCGCTCTATAGAAGTGAGATTAGCGCAATGAACGCCCGATCCCAGGCTCGTTCCGCCGCGCGGCTCGCCGCTGTGCAGGCATTGTATCAGCAGGCCATGGAAGCAACGCCGATTGCCAGCCTGCTCGATGAATTTCACCGCCACCGGCTGGGCGCAACGATCGAGGATATGCAATTCGCCGAGGCGGAAACGGCGTTCTTCGACGATATCGTCAGCGGCGTCGTGGCGCGCAGCGACGAAGTCGATACGCAGCTTTCCGCGAAACTGGCCGACGGCTGGCGGCTGGAACGGCTCGACAAGACCATGCTGCAAGTGTTGCGCGCGGGCGTTTATGAACTGATGGCGCGCCCCGATATCGCCACGGCAACGGTGATCAACGAATACATCGATGTCGCCCATGCCTTTTTCGATGTGCGCGAGGCGAAATTCGTCAACGGCGTGCTCGACGCCGTGGCCAAGGCGGTTCGGTAATTGCCGCAATCCGGCGAACCGGCTTTCATCCAGGCGCTGCGGGCGCTGGCCACGCATCCTGCCGCGCGCGGGTTGTATGACGATTGCGCGGTGCTGGAACTCTCCGGCGAAACGCTGATCCTGACGCATGACATGATGGCGGAAGGCGTCCATTTCCTTTCCCGGCAAGACCCCGCCGATATCGCCTGGAAGCTGGTCGCCACCAACCTGTCCGATCTCGCCAGCAAGGGGGCCGAGCCGCTGGGCGTGCTGTTGGGCTATAGTTTAGGCACGGACGACGCGCGATTTGTCGAAGGACTGGCCGAAGCATTGACCGCTTTCGGTACCCCGCTGCTGGGCGGCGATACCATTTCAGCGATGGGACCGCGCGCATTCGGAATGACCGCATTGGGCCGCGCGACGCATCGCCCGGTGCCATTGCGCAGCGGTGCCTGCGTCGGTGACCGGCTGTGGCTGACCGGCGCGGTCGGCGGGGCGATGCTGGGTCTGGAAGCACTGCGCGCAGGCGATCCCGATCCGGCAGCCAGCCTCGCCTATCGCCGCCCGGAACCGCTGCTGGCGCAAGGCCGCGCCCTGGCACCGCATGTCACCGCGATGATGGATGTCTCGGACGGGCTGCTGCTCGACGCCGCCCGCATGGCGCGCGCCTCGGGCGTTACGCTGGCCATCGACGGCGCGGCGGTTCCCATCGCGACGGGCGAAGCGCGCCGCAGTGAAGCATTGCGCTGGGGCGATGATTATCAGTTGTTGTTCACGCTGCCGCCCCACGCCCCCTCACCCGTGCCAGGTTTTTGCATCGGTGCAGCGTTGCCGGTGGCGACGCATCCGATCCTGCTGGATGGCGTGCCCCTGAACGAGGAGGACGGGCTGGGCTATCAGCACGGCTGAGGTCCGCGTGTCGCAATCGCCTTTCGCGTAATTGATTACTTGCGCAGGCTTTAGTGAGCCTTATACCGCTGCACGTCAGGAACCGCGCCGGAACAGGGCGGCCTGTTTGGGAAACAATCGAGATAGGGGATGCTCGGGTGAATTCAATAAACATTGCAATCCTGTTGGGCCTGTTGGCCGTCGTTTACGGATTTATCACCAGCCGTCAGGTGCTGGGCGCCGCAGCTGGCAATGCCAAGATGCAGGAAATCGCCGCCGCCATCCAGGAAGGCGCGCAGGCCTATCTGAAGCGGCAATATACCACCATTGCGATCGTCGGCATCGTCGTCGCCGCGATCATTTTCTATTTCCTGGGCGCGGTGTCGGCGGTCGGTTTCCTGATCGGCTCGATCCTGTCGGGCGCGGCGGGCTTCATCGGCATGAACGTGTCGGTGCGCGCCAACGTCCGCACTGCGGCGGCGGCACAGACCGGCTTGCAACAGGGTTTGACGCTGGCGTTTCGCGCTGGTGCGATCACTGGCATGCTGGTCGCGGGGTTGGCCCTGCTGGCGATCGCGGGCTTTTTCTGGTATCTGACCGGACCCGCCGGACACAGCCCGGAAGACCGCGTCGTCGTCACCGCACTGACCGCGCTGGCGCTGGGTGCCTCGCTGGTGTCGATCTTCGCGCGGCTGGGCGGGGGTATCTTTACCAAGGCGGCTGACGTGGGCGCCGATCTGGTGGGCAAGGTCGAGGCGGGTATTCCCGAGGACGACCCCCGCAATCCCGCGGTCATCGCCGATAACGTCGGTGACAATGTCGGCGATTGCGCAGGCATGGCCGCCGATTTGTTCGAAACCTATGTCGTCACGGTTGGCGCCACCATGGTGCTGACCGCGCTGCTGTTGAAGGGCGCGGACAATCTGCTGGCAATGATGAGCCTGCCGCTGCTGATCGGCGGCGTGTGCATCGTCACCTCGATCATCGGCACCTATTTCGTGCGGCTGGGTGGCGGCACCAACATCATGGGCGCGATGTACAAGGGATTTCTCGTCACGGCGGTGCTGTCGGTTCCGGCGATCTGGTGGGCGATTTCCTACACCGTCGGCGACATGAACGCAGCCATTGCGGACCAGCCTTACAACGGCTGGACGCTGTTCTATTGCGGCGTGCTGGGGCTGGTCATCACCGGGTTGATCATCTGGATCACCGAATATTACACCGGCACCAATTTCCGCCCGGTGCGCTCCATCGCCAAGGCATCGGAAACCGGCCATGGCACCAATGTCATCCAGGGCCTGGCGATCAGCATGGAAGCGACCGCGCTGCCTGCAGTGGTGATCTGCGCGGGCATCATCATCGCGTTCAAACTGGCCGGGCTGATGGGCATTGCCTATGCGGTCACCTCGATGCTGGCGCTGGCCGGGATGGTGGTGGCGCTGGACGCTTATGGTCCGGTCACCGACAACGCTGGCGGTATTGCCGAGATGGCTGGCCTCGACGATTCGGTTCGTGAGAAGACAGACGCGCTCGATGCCGTGGGCAACACCACCAAGGCGGTTACCAAGGGCTATGCGATCGGTTCGGCGGGCTTGGCCGCGTTGGTGCTGTTCGCCACTTACACCGCCGATCTGCGGGCGTTTTTCCCCAATTTGACGGTCAATTTCAGCCTGGAAAACCCCTATGTCATCGTCGGGCTGCTGCTCGGTGCGCTGCTCCCCTATCTGTTCGGGGCGATGGGCATGACTGCGGTGGGCTCGGCTGCGGGCGCAGTGGTGCAGGATGTGCGTGACCAGTTCCGCGAAAATCCCGGCATCATGGCGGGCACTTCACGGCCTGATTACGCCCGGACGGTCGATCTGGTCACCAAGGCGGCGATCCAGAAGATGATCGTGCCGTCATTGCTGCCGGTGCTGACCCCGATCGTGATCTATTTCCTGATCACGGCTGTGGCGGGTCAAGCCGATGGCTTTGCCGCGCTGGGCGCGCTGCTGCTGGGCGTGATCGTCGGCGGGTTGTTCCTGGCGATCTCTATGACGTCGGGCGGCGGCGCCTGGGACAATGCCAAGAAGTACATCGAGGACGGCCATCACGGCGGCAAGGGTTCCGAAGCGCACAAGGCGGCGGTAACCGGCGATACCGTCGGCGATCCATACAAGGACACCGCCGGTCCTGCGGTCAACCCGATGATCAAGATCACCAACATCGTCGCGCTGCTGTTGCTCGCGGCACTGGCGGCCCACGCGGGAAGCTGAACTTGCTGCCTCCTTCTCCCTTCCCGCTTGCGGGAGGGGCCGGGGGTGGGCAGGTTCACAGGCCAGCGTAGAGTAGAAGAAGTGCCCACCCCTAACCCCTCCCGCAAGCGGGAGGGGAACAGGAAGGAAAAGGCTCAGGCTGCCTGCAACTCCCGCTGGGGCTCTTCGGCCATTTCCAGCGTGGTCACTTCGAATTTGTTGAGCCACGATGAGCCAAAACTGGTGCTGATCGCCACGTCGATGGCGTCGCGGCCTTTGGCCATGACGATGCGGCCGATGCGCGGCTCGTTATGGCGGGCGTCATAAGTGTACCATTCGCCATCGACGAACACTTCGAACCAGGCGCTGAAATCCATCGGCGCATCGACCGGCGGGATGCCGATATCGCCCAGATAGCCGGTGCAATAACGCGCCGGGATATTCATGCAGCGGCACATCGTCACCGCCAGATGGGCGTAATCGCGGCACACGCCGACACGTTCCTGATAACCTTCCCACGCGGTGCGGGTGTTGCGGGCAAAGTGATAGCCGAACTGGATGTGGTTGTGGGCCCAATCGACGATCGCTTCGACCTGGCGCCGCGCCGAGGTGATGCCATTGAACAACGCCCAGGCGGTCGTCATCAGCCGCTCGGTTTCGCAATATCGGCTGGCGAACAGGAACGGCAACACATCGTCGGGCAATTCCTGCACCGGGGTCAACGGCACGTCCGGGGCGGGACGATCGGGAAGACCATCGTCGGCGATCAGGAAGTCGGCACTCAGCGTCGCGCCGCCCGCTGGCAAGGTCAGCCGCGTAGCGACGTTGCCGAAACTGTCGAGGTAGTCGTACATCGGCACATCCGGGGAAGCGAGGATCCGATGCGGCGTGACCAGGTCGCGATTGCGCGAGGGATGGATGCTCAACAAGGCATTCATCGGGGTAGGCGAAGCGTTTGCGAATTCGATATTGAAACCAGCTTTGATAAGCATGGGATAAACTCCAGCGACACGATTTAGCTGCGGAAACGGTCAATTCTGGAAATCGATCCCGAACGGGGCCATAAATCGCCGCAGTCGCGTCGCGCTGGCCCGCGATGACAAGGAACCGTTAGGCGTCCCCGGCTGTTCTAGTCTCCAGCAGGCTGTTCCGGCTGGGAGCGACCGCAGGCCCGAGGAACCCCTGACATGCCGATGATCGAAACCCGCGATGGTACGCGACTCTATGTCAAGTCCTGGGGCACCGGGCGGCCCGTTGTGCTGATCCACGGCTGGCCGCTGTCAGGCGATAGCTGGGACCCGGTGGCGCTGGCGCTGGCCGAGGCGGGTTATCGCGCCATTGCCTATGATCGCCGGGGTTTTGGCCGGTCCGACCAGCCGTGGCAGGGCTATGACTACGACACTTTCGCCGATGACCTGGCCGACGTCATGCAGTCGCAGGGCGCTGGCGAAAACGTCGCCCTGGTGGGCTTTTCGATGGGCGGCGGCGAAATTGCGCGGTATCTGTCGCGGCATGGGGGTAAGGGTGTCACCCAGGTCGCCATGGTCAGTTCAGTGGTTCCCTATATGCTCCAGACCGACGACAATCCGGATGGCGTCCCCGAGGCGACGCTACAACAGATCGGTGACGGCATCCGCGATGACCGGGCGCATTATCTGCGGGGGTTTTTCAAGGAGTTCTTTGGCGCCGGGCTGCTCACCAGCCCGGTCAGCAGCGAAACGCTGGATGTGGCATTGCATAGCGCGATGCAGGCTGGGCTCCATCCGACGCTGGCGTCGGCGCAGGCCTTTGGCACCACCGACTTCCGTGCAGATCTCGCCCATTTCACCATGCCGACGCTGGTCATCCATGGCACCGCCGACAAGACGGTGCCGATCGATCCGACCGGTCGAGCACTGGCGAGCGCGGTGCCCCAATCGACGCTGATCGAATATGATGGCGAACCGCATGGTCTGTTTGCGACGCAGACGGCGCGGCTGACGCGTGACTTGCTTGAATTCCTGAACGGTCCAGGCAGCGTTTTCAAGGGCCTCGATCGAGCCGAGCCAGCCGTTCGCCAGGCCCTGGTGGACGAGTTGACCTATGAGAGCCTGGCAACGCCGAGGATCTGATGTCAGACGCCGATCCACATCCGGTGCCTGACCGCACAGAAAACGACAGCCTGGGCGAGATCGACGTTCCGGCCGATAAATACTGGGGCGCCCAGACCCAACGCAGCCTGCTCAATTTTCCGTTCGGCGCCGAAGAACGCATGCCGATCGCGATCATCTACGCCCTCGCCCGGATCAAGATTGCCGCCGCGCGGGTGAACCGCCATCATGGGCTGGACGCAAAACTGGCCGACGCGATCGAGCAGGCCGCTGGGCAAGTGGCCTCGGGCCAGCTCGATGACCAGTTTCCGCTGGTGATCTGGCAAACCGGGTCGGGCACCCAGACCAACATGAACGTCAACGAGGTGATCGCAGGCCGCGCCAATGAAATCCTGACCGGGCTGCGCGGCGGAAAATCCCCCGTTCACCCCAATGACCACGTCAATAAATCGCAGTCGTCCAATGACAGCTTTCCCACCGCGCTGCATCTGGCGACGGCGCAAGCGCTGATCGACGATCTCGACCCGGCGCTGGCGGCCATGCACGCGGCGCTGGATGCCAAGGCCGCCGCGTGGCGCGATATCGTCAAGATCGGGCGCACTCATTTGCAGGACGCCACCCCGCTGACCCTGGGTCAGGAGTTTTCCGGGTATGCCGACCAGATCGCCAAGGCGCGGGCACGGCTGGCCGGCACCCTGCCCGACGTGCTGGCGCTGGCTCAGGGCGGCACGGCGGTAGGCACCGGGCTGAACGCTCCGCCGGGATTTGCCGGGGAATTTGCCGACGAGATCAGCCGGATCACCGGGCTGTCGTGCCGCCCCGCCAGCAACAGTTTCGAGGCGCTGGCCAGTAATGACGCGCTGGTCGCGGTCTCGGCGATGCTGGCGACATTGGCCGGGGCGCTGAACAAGATCGCCAATGATATCAGGCTGCTGGCATCCGGCCCGCGCGCCGGGATCGGTGAGCTGACGCTGCCCGCCAACGAGCCGGGCAGCTCGATCATGCCGGGCAAAGACAATCCCACCCAATGCGAGATGCTGGTGATGGTCGCGGCGCAAGTCATGGGGTGTCATGCCGCGGTCGCGATCGGCGGCATGTCGGGACAGCTGGAATTGAACGTCAACAAACCGCTGATCGGTGCCAATGTGCTGCGCGCGATCGCATTGCTGGATGCGGCGGCGCGCAGTTTCACCAGCCGCGCGCTCGACGGGCTGGAACCGAACCGCGCCCGCATTGCCGAACTGGTCGAACGATCGCTGATGCTGGTAACCGCGCTGGTGCCCGAAATCGGCTATGAAAAAGCCGCCAGCATCGCCAAATATGCCGCCGCGCACGACCAGACGCTGCGCGAAGCAGCCCGCGCCACCGGGCTGGTCGATGACGCCACTTTCGACCGGCTGGTCCGCCCGGAAACTATGATTGGGACACCATGATTGGGTCGCGCTGAAGCACCGGGCCATGGAACTTGCCTGGCATCCCGGCGTTTCTACTGGCGCAAGCCAGGGGTCTATGAACCATCCGGCAAGCAACGAGGAATACACCATGGAACGTCCGGACGAACCAGTTCATATCGAGGCCAAAGACGCCAGTTCGGGTGCCAAGTACCATGGCGTGCGCTATGTGCTGGCGATCAGCCTGGTGCTGGTGATCGTCGCTTTCGTGCTGGTCTATATGCTGCGCTCCGGCCACGGTTGATTACAACGACGCGGGCGATTTTGCGTTCTATTCCCACTCGATCGTGCCGGGCGGCTTCGAGGTGTAGTCATAGACGACGCGGTTGATACCCTTCACCTCGTTGATGATGCGCGTGGCGACGCGGCTGAGGAAGGCCGCATCGAAGGGATAGATGTCGGCGGTCATGCCATCGGTGGACGTGACCGCGCGCAAGGCGCAGACATTGTCATAGGTGCGGCCATCGCCCATCACGCCCACGGTTTTTACCGGCAGCAGCACCGCAAACGCCTGCCAGATTGCATCATAGAGCCCGGCGTTGCGGATTTCTTCCAGATAGACGGCATCGGCCTTGCGCAACACGTCGCAACGTTCCCGCGTCACTTCGCCGGGGATGCGGATGGCTAGGCCCGGGCCAGGAAATGGATGCCGTCCGACGAAAATCTCGGGCAGGCCCAGCTCGCGGCCCAATTCGCGCACCTCGTCCTTGAACAATTCGCGCAAGGGTTCGACCAGTTGCATGTTCATCCGCTCGGGCAAGCCGCCGACATTGTGGTGGCTTTTGATCGTCACCGATGGCCCACCGGTAAAGCTGACGCTTTCGATGACATCGGGATACAGCGTTCCCTGCGCCAGGAACGCCGCGCCGCCGATCTTTTTGGCCTCGGCCTCGAAAACGTCGATGAAGGTCTTGCCGATGAATTTGCGCTTGGCCTCGGGGTCGGTCAACCCTTCCAGGCCCTTCAGAAACAGCGTCGAGGCATCGACATGGACCAGCGGGATATTGTGGTGGCCACGGAACAGGCTGACTACCTGCTCGGCCTCGCCCAGCCGCATCAGCCCGTGATCGACAAAGACGCAGGTCAGTTGGCCAGAATCTTCACCAGAACGCCCGCCCGATTCCTTCAACGCTTCGTGGATCAGCACCGCCGCGACTGCGGAATCGACCCCGCCCGACAAGCCGCAGATGACCTTTCCACTACCGACCTGGGCCTGGATGTCGGCGATCTTGGCCTTGCGGAATTCAGCCATGGTCCAATCCCCGGCCAACCCGCAGACATGGCGCACGAAATTGCTCAGCAGCTTGCCGCCATCGGGGGTATGGACCACCTCGGGATGGAATTGCATGGCGTAGATGCGCCGTTCGTCATTGGCGATCACGGCAAAGGGCGCGCCCGGACTGGCCGCCACGCTGCGGAAACCGGGGGCCAGGCTGGTGACCTTGTCGCCATGGCTCATCCACACCTGGTGCTTTTCGCCCTCTGCCCATAGCCCGGCAAACAACTGACAACTGGCGGAAATCTCGATGAAGGCGCGGCCGAATTCGCCAGCGTCACCAAGCGTAACCTGCCCACCCAACTGGTGCATCAGCGCCTGCTGACCATAGCAGATGCCCAGGATCGGCAGGCCACTGTCCAGTATTTCGTCAGGGATGCGCGGTCCGTCCTCCAGCACCGAGGCGGGTGACCCGGAAAGGATGATCCCGCGCGGCCGCAACCGCGCAAAAGCGGCGGTGGCGGTGGTGAACGGGGCGATTTCGGAATAGACCCCGGCTTCGCGGACACGCCGCGCGATCAGCTGGGTGACCTGACTGCCGAAATCGATGATCAGGATGGTTTCTGAAGGCTGCAAGGTCATGCCAGCCCGATAAGCGCAGCGTATCGCCAAGTCCAGCCGGACACGCCCATCTTCGACAGCGAATACCCCGAAGCTTGCGTTTTATGCAACTGTCGGCCGGACCTTTGCAAGTGCGAAAAGCAGATGGGTGTACTATGTTGCATCTGCGAACAGGCTTCGCAGTTGTGAAAATTTCGAAGTCGTTAAAACTATAGGGGTTAATCACCGTGCAAGTACTTAAATATCATATCGTGGCGCTCGCCGCCGCTGCGGGACTCAGCAGCCTGATCTTCGCGATCACGCTTTCCTGAATATGACCCGCATCGTTTCGGCACTTGTCACCCGGTCCGGGGACTGGCGTGGCAAGTGCCGTTTTCGGTCACAACGACGGTGCCGCGCCACGCTCCAGCCCTGACGGCGATCTGCAACGCCTGCATAAAGCGCGCGTTTGCTGTGGATGCCCCCGATTGCTGTGGATGAGCACCGAAACCTGTTTCGTAAAACCTCGGCAATGCCTATAGACTTGGCATGGCAAGCACGAACGAAAATATCCCCAATACCAACGCTTATGGTGCCGATTCGATCAAGGTGCTCAAAGGCCTGGACGCGGTGCGCAAACGCCCCGGCATGTACATCGGCGACACCGACGATGGCTCCGGCCTGCACCACATGGTGTTCGAAGTATCCGATAATGCCATTGACGAGGCTTTGGCCGGGCATTGCGACCTGGTCCTTATCGAATTGAACCCCGATGGCTCGGTCAGTGTCGAAGACAACGGTCGCGGTATCCCCACCGGGATCCACGCCGGCGAAGGCGTATCGGCGGCCGAAGTCATCATGACTCAACTCCACGCTGGCGGCAAATTCGAGAATACCTCGGATGACAATGCCTACAAGGTGTCGGGCGGGTTGCATGGCGTCGGCGTCTCGGTGGTCAATGCGCTATCGGAATGGCTGGAACTGACGATCTGGCGCGATGGCCAGGAACATTGGATGAAATTCGCGCATGGCGATGCCGTCGCGCCATTGGCTTTGCGCGGCCCCGCTCCGCCTGACGGCAAGGGTGGCACTAAAAAAGGCACGCGGGTGACCTTCATCGCCTCGACCGACACCTTCAAGAACGTGCTGGAATTCGACTTCGACAAGCTGGAACATCGCTACCGCGAGCTGGCCTTTCTCAATTCCGGCGTGCGCGTGCTGCTGCGTGATTTGCGCCACGAGGAAGTCAAGGAGCACGATCTCTATTACGTCGGCGGGATCGGCACCTTCGTCAAATATCTCGACCGCAACAAGGTGCCATTGTTGCCGGAACCGATTGCGATCTCATCCGAGCGCGACGGCATCGCCATCGAAGTCGCGCTGGAATGGAACGACAGCTATTACGAAAACGTGCTGTGCTTTACCAACAACATCCCGCAACGCGACGGCGGCACGCATCTCGCCGCATTCCGCGCCGCACTGACCCGCACACTGAACAATTACGCCGAGAAATCCGGCCAGTTGAAGAAGGAAAAGGTCAGCCTGACCGGCGAGGACATGCGGGAGGGACTGACCGCGATCGTCTCGGTCAAGCTGCCCGACCCCAAGTTTTCCAGCCAGACCAAGGACAAGCTGGTCTCGTCCGAAGTGCGCCAGCCGCTGGAAAGCCTGATGGCCGACAAGCTGGTCGAATGGCTGGAGGAAAACCCTGCCTATGCCAAGTCGGTGGTCGGCAAGATCATCGACGCCGCCGCCGCGCGTGAGGCCGCGAAACGCGCCCGCGAACTGACCCGGCGCAAGGGGGCGATGGATATTGCCAGCCTGCCTGGCAAACTCGCCGATTGCCAGGAACGCGACCCCGCCAAATGCGAGCTGTTCCTGGTCGAAGGCGATTCCGCCGGTGGCTCGGCCAAGCAGGGCCGCGACCGCAAATATCAGGCGATCCTGCCGCTGAAGGGCAAGATCCTCAATGTCGAACGAGCGCGTTTCGACCGCATCATCGGCTCGAAGGAAGTCGGCACGCTGATCCAGGCGATGGGCACCGGCATCCGCGAGGAATTCGACCTCGCCAAGCTGCGCTATCACAAGATCGTGATCATGACCGACGCCGATGTCGACGGCGCGCATATCCGCACCCTGTTGCTGACATTCTTTCACCGCCAGATGCCCGACATCATCCGACAGGGGCATTTGTTTATTGCCCAGCCGCCGCTGTACAAGGTCAACAAAAAGCGCAGCGAGGTGTACCTGAAGGACAACGACGCGCTCGATCGCTATCTGGTCGAAGCAGGGCTGGCGGGGCAAGTGCTGGAGACGGCTGGCGGCACGCGCTTTGGTGCCGAATTGAAGGAACTGGTCCATCACGCCCAGCAGATGCGCAAGCTGATGGCCTTCGTCACCCGGCGCTACGATCCGACGATCATCGAGGCGCTGGCGCTGTCTGGCGTGTTCGACCCCGAACTCGACCGCGCCGGGCGTGAGGCAGCGCTGGCGCGCACCGCGCTGTGGCTCGACACCGGAGAGCGCGATGCCAAGTGGACCGCATCCATGACTTCGGACGGCTCGGTAACAGTGCAGCGGTTGTGGCGCGGGGTCACCGATCATCACGTCATCGAGGCGGGCTTTCTCACCAGCGCCGAAGCACGCAAGCTGGCGCGGCTGGCGGGCGAACAAGCCGAGGTCTATTCGGCTACCGCGCGCCTGGTGAAGGCTGGCAACGCTGCCGAAGAGGTGCCCGAGGTGGCGAACGATGTTGCCGAAGAAGCCGGAGAAGCCGAGGAGGCCGAAGCTGCGCCCGTCTCCCGCACGGCCCAGGATGGCCGCATCACCCGGCCCTCGGAATTGCTGGACGCAGTACTCGCCATCGGACGCAAGGGCTTGTCGATCGCCCGCTACAAGGGCCTGGGCGAAATGAACGCCGAGCAATTATGGGAAACTACATTGGACCCTGACAACCGCGCGCTGTTGCAGGTCAAGGTAGAAGACGCCGACGTCACCGACGAAATCTTCACCCGGCTGATGGGCGATATTGTCGAGCCCCGCCGCGAATTCATCCAGGAAAACGCGCTGAACGTGGCGAACCTGGACGTTTAATAGCGCTATCTTCAGATGATCAGTACGCGCAAGTCGTTTCAGCGGCGATGGCCAGGGCAGACCCAGGGTTCGTCGTGCCGCTCACCTGAATCAAAATCCTCCCCCTTCGGGGGAGGTGGCTCGCGAAGCGAGACGGAGGGGGTGCGCCGAGCGGAACATTCGAGGGGGATTATCCACAAAATCGCCCCCTCCGTCAGCCCTGCGGGCTGCCACCTCCCCCACAGGGGGAGAACTGGAGTAAGCCAGATTTACGGCACTTGCTCTATGCAGGCGCAGGACCTGCCCTCGCCGGCCAATTTCCTTCCGCCAGTATGGCGATCGCGGTGAACTCTGCTTGTGTCATCGTCACGCGCAGCTTGTCGACACCGAATTGGATGCGATCATGCGGCACCGCGCGCAGGCGTTCATCGATGCCGCCGACGCCGCCGCTGGCGACCACGACATAGCTGACCTTGCCCGTTGCGCATTCCAGCAACGCCTCGACCGCCTTGCCCAGCGGCTGGCCGGCGCGGTCCTCGACCGGCATCCCGGCGATGCCGGTCGCGGTGAACAGCGTCGGCACCGCGGATCGCCGGCTGGCGACGGTCGCCGATTTGGCTCCATCCTCATAACTGCGCTGGCGGCCCAGCCAGCGCCAGATGCCGATGAAATTGATCACCGTCAGAACGCCGTTGCTGGCCAGCAGATTGGTCTGCCCTGTGCCGATCGCGACAATCGACCAACAGATCGAGCCTGCCGCAAACACAACAAAGCCCCAGCCGGTGACCCGCGCGCCCAGGTTGGCGGCAGTCATCATGGCCGCCAGGATCGTTGCCACCGGGGCTATCCAGCCCGCCATATCCTGCAAAACCACCAGCCCCTCACATCGTGGCGAACATTCCGATCGCCGCCACCGCCATCGCCGCCGTGGCCAGCCAGCCGACGATCCTGAGACCGGTCGGCAGCGTGAACTGCCCCATCGCGGCCTTGTGGCTGCCCAGCAACATCATCATCACCATCACCGGCACAGCGACGACGCCATTGATCACCGCGCTCCAGAATAGCGCCTTGACCGGGTCGATCGAGGTGAAATTCAGCGCACCGCCAACCACCATCGACACCAATATCGTCGCATAGAACGCCTTTGCCCGGGTAACATCGCGCGCCAGCCCGACATGCCAGCCGAACGCCTCACCGGTGGCATAGGCGGCCGACCCGGCCAGCACCGGCACCGCCAGCATGCCCGTGCCAATGATCCCCAGCCCGAACACCAGGAATACGAAATGCCCGGCGATCGGTCGCAAGGCCTCTGCGGCCTGGGCCGAGGTCTGGATATTGGTGATGCCGTGGACATGCAGCGTCGCCGCCGTGGTAATCACGATGAACAACGCGACAAGGTTGGAAAAGAACATGCCCAGATAGGTGTCGATGCGGATGCGCTGGAATTCGACCGGAGCCGCTTTCGGATCGCGCTCCAGCGGCTTGGCCCCCGCCTGTTCCTTGACTTCCTCGACTTCTTCCTCGGCCTGCCAGAAAAACAGGTACGGGCTGATCGTCGTCCCCAGGATGGCGACCACCACGGTCAGGTAATCCGACTTGAGCGAGATATCCGGCACCACCAAATGATAACCGACCTGGCCCCAGGGTACGTGAACGACAAGGGCTACACCGACGTAAGCAAACAGCGACAAGGTCAGCCATTTGAGCACTGATACATAGCGCGCATAGCGCACGAATATCTCGAGCATCACGATCACGATGCCAAACAGCGCGACATACAGCAACGACGGCCCGCCAATCAGCAATTGCAACGCAGCCGCCATTGCGCCCAGATCGGCACCGAGATTGATGGTGTTGGCGGCGACCAGCAGGAACACCAGCGAATAGACGATCCAGCCTGAATAATGCCGCTTGAGGTTACCGGCGATGCCGCGCCCGGTGATCCGGCCGATCCGCGCGCTGACTTCCTGGATGGCGCACATCAAGGGAAAGCTGAACAGCAGCGTCCATCCCATATCATACCCGAACTGCGCGCCAGCCTGCGAATAGGTGGCGATGCCGCTGGGGTCGTCGTCGGACGCGCCAGTGATCAGTCCGGGCCCCAATATCTGCAGAATCTTCGGATTTTCGGGCTGCTTGGCTTCCGCATCCTGGATCTTGCTCTCAACCGCAGTGTTCATGATCGACTATTCCGTTCAACCTTGGCCTGTTCAAACTTGGCCTGTTCATCCTTTTCCGACAAGCTCAAGTGTCGGCATCGTGTTTTATCGATTTGACCAGATCGATCAGTATATTGTTCTGATATTCCAGATGGCTGAGGACCAGTTCGATTTCTTCTTCGGCTTTCACGTTTACTTTGAGGTCGTAATCGGCGCGAGCTTCGGCATGGGCACCTTGCACGTTTTGACCCACCATGATCAGCGGCATCAGCAGGATCTGGATGACGTTGGAGATGAACAGCCACAGCACAAAGCCCATCGGCGGGTCGAACCGCAGCGGCGGGGGCGCCAGGAAATTCCACGCCAGCCAACACACCGTCCACACGAAAATGACCAGGAAGAAACCCATGGTGCCGACCTTTTCGGTGATCCACACCGCGAGCTTGTCGAGCGTCCCGAGTTTCTCCGAAGACCTGGAATTATAGGCCGGGGTGGTGCGCTTCTTCCTGAATTCCTGAAGCGACATTGGCGCCGGGGCAGATCGGGGCGCAGCCGAAGATGGGGGCGTAGCTGAAGATTGGGGGGTGGTTTCGGTCATCGTCTTGTCACCTCAGCGAAATTCATGCTCTCTCCACCGCCACCGGCGAGTTCGATCCTGACCCTCCCAATCGTCAGGACATGGCATCGGTTCCCTGGCACCTTTACGGCGCTGTCGGTTTGAATGCTGCCCGATTCCGTAAAAGGCGTTGGCGCCTTACGCCACGCCCGAATACGCGTCTTTCGCGAATTCCTCCAGGCCGGGCCGGTTGGTGATCTTGATCCGTCCCCGCCGCGATTCGACAAAACCCGCACTTTGCAGCGACTGGATCGCCATCGTCACCCCGGCGCGCCGAACATTCAGCATCAGCGACAGGAATTCATGCGTAATCGCGATTTCCTGGCCGGGCAGACGATCCGAGCACATCAGCAACCAGCGCGCCAGACGTTCCTCGATGGAGAAGGATGCGTTCGCCAAGGCAGTATTGGCGATCTGCGTGACCAGGGTGAAGGTGAAGCGGTTGAGCGCGGCCCGCAATGTCTCGCTCGACTGACAGGCAGCGGCCAGCGCCTGTGCCGGCATCCGCCAGCCATAACCCGGTATCTGCACATTGCATCGCATCGGCGATTCCACAGCGCCCAGTACCGTCGCCACATCGACCATGCCTTCGTAGCCGATGATCGCGGCTTCTGCTTCATGCCCTTCGCTTGAAGTGGTGACCAGCGATGCAATGCCATCTTCCACAAACCAGGAATGTTCGATCTTCTGGCCGGGGAAGACCAGCACATCACCGCGATTTAAATCAACATGGCTCAGATCAGGAGCCAGCAACGCAAAATCGCTGGGAAACATCCCCGCAAGCAATTTGTTTTTTATACTGTCTTGCAACGGATCCACATAAATTCCTACCCGATCGGGTCGGGAGCAGGTTCTCTCCGCCGACAGCGCCCGTAAAACACCGATGGTCGATGCATAATATCTGGCTGTTATGAATTACCGGATCGCAGATGTCGGTACGTTTTCGTACCGGTATTCGTCAATTATGAAGTTCTTTCAATTGGTTATCGGCCAATGGGCAACGGTCAAAGATGGCCAAACAAGGCACAGACAAACAATACGCTGATTTTCGAGTTATTGCCGATCGCTCCCCCTTTACTTGGCTTTACCAGAGTGAGGTCGATCTTGTTTGATCGCGTTTTTTGAATCCATGACACCATGATCGAACGACTGGCAACCGGATTGCTGGTCGGCACCACTTCGCGCGGCGAGCTGGTACACCTGCTGGCGGTATCGGCGTGGCAGCCACCGTCTGAAATCTTGCATGGCGCAGTTACGGGCGCCGCGAATACGCGAGCGCCCGTAAATTACACAGAAACTATGGGGTGGGCCGTAATCTTACGGCCCGGATAATCAGCGGTGTCCGCCATCGCCGCCGTGACCGCCGCCGCCATGGCCTTCGCCACCGCCACCGTGGCCTTCGCCACCGCCGTGACCTTCGCCACCGCCATGGAAGCCGCCACCGTCATGGAAGCCGCCACCGCCATGGAAGCCGTCGCCGCCATGGAAGTCACCGCCGCCGCCATGGCCATAGTTTCCGTCGCCATAACCGCCGCCATGGCCATAGCCCCTACCGCGGCCGTAACCGCCGCCACGACCGCCATGCCCGCGCCAGCCATCGCCGCCGCCCCAGCCATAACCGTGCCGCCAGCCATAGCCGCACCTGTACCAGCCCGGTCCGCGCCACGCGGAATCGTACCAGCAATAACGGTGGCCGGTGAAGAAAAACGGCGCAAAAATAAACGGCTGCGCCTGCGCGGCGCTGTTCAACGGCACGACACCGACAACCATCGTGGCGGCAGCCAATGCGGCGACAACAATCTTTTTCATGGCACTATCCTCGTTGGCTCACAGTTTTGCTGCAGCTTTGCTGCGCAGCAAATCACGCTACGTAAAGCCGCACCGCTGATGAGACCATGGAGCAAAACGCGCGTCAGATCCGGCCCAGCAACAGCAGGATCACGACGATGACAAGAATGACACCAAGGCCACCGGATGGCGCATAACCCCAGTTCCGGCTATGTCCCCAGGTCGGCAATGCGCCCAGCACCAGCAGGACGAGGACGATCAAGATAATTGTACCCAGCATTTTCGATCTCCTAATTTGTTATGAGGCAACTCGCAGCGGGCGGGGATTGTTCCATCGGGCGAACATGCCCAATGTCGCATTCCGCAACGCCAACCGGATCGCGCAACCTTGTGCTCCGTGCGGCGTAATGAAATTCTCTGGCGTACCATTCAACTGAAGTCCCAAAAGGAGCGTGGGGTGCCTAGGTTGCTGCGGTTACCGCAAATTCTTCCCCGAATGATCGCCGTCCTGCTCGCAGGCGCGCTATCTGGATTGCTCGGCGGCTGTGCCTCGGTGCCGCAGGTCAGCCCTGAAATCGGCCACGCCGCGGTGGCCCAGACGCCCGAAATCGATTCCCGCAAAGGCCCGCTATCCGCCGCCGAAATCCGGAAAATCGTCGCGGCGGTCACCGTCGCACCCGGTGAGAATGCCTTGCTGCTGCACCACCTCGCCATCGAGCAGGCCGTGATCGGCGGTCCGCTGGTGCTGGGTGAAACCACGAGATTGCTCAAGAACGGCCCGCCGACCTTTGCCGCCATGTTCGCCGCGATCAGCGCTGCCAAACAGCGCATCGACCTTGAATATTACACCTTCGAGGACGTCGATGATGGCGGCGCCCACATCGGCGACCTGCTGATCGCCAAACACCGTCAAGGGGTGACGGTCAACATCATCTACGACGATTTCGGCTCACTCTCGACCCCGCGCGCCTATTTCCGGCGGTTGCGCGCGGCGGGCATCAATGTCCTGAAATTCAACCCGCTCAACCCGTTCGACGCCAAGGTGGCCTGGCGCCCCAACGACCGCGATCATCGCAAGATCCTGGTGGTCGATGGCACCACCGCGATCGTCGGCGGGGTCAATCTGGCCAGGTATTACGAGTCGGGAACGCTGGCAAAATCCGGCAATATCCCCGGCGAGCCGCCGATGCCGTGGCGCGATACCGATATCCAGGTGACCGGCCCGGCAGCCTACCAGTTGGAAGCGATCTTTATCGCGCATTGGCGTTCCCAGCACGGCCCGGCACTCGCCGATGTGCTCCAGCCCCCCGCCGTTCCCGGCGTCAAGGGCAATTCTGTCGTCCGTTTCATCGCCAGTTCCCCCACAACCGCGTGCCGCGCTATTACGTCACCCTGATTTCCGCACTGCGCAGCGCCGAGCGCAATATCACCCTGGAGGCGGCCTATTTCGTGCCCACCCATGACGAAACCCAGGCCCTGACCGAAGCCGCCGCGCGCGGTGTCGATGTCGTGCTGATCGTTCCGGCCAAAAGCGATTCCGGCCTGTCGCTGGCCGTGGGCAAGTCGCATTACGGCGAATTGCTGAAAGCCGGCGTCAAGATCTACGAGCGCGAAGGCGTCATCCTGCATTCCAAGACGGTGACCGTCGATGGGGTCTGGTCAGTGATCGGATCGTCCAATTTCGATCACCGCAGCGTCGTCTTCAACGATGAAGTCGACGCCATCGTCGTCGGCTCGGATACGGCGGAAGGCTTGGACGCGATGGCCGCCACCGACGTTGCCCGCGCCAAGCCCGCCAGTTTGCAAGCCTGGCGCCATCGCTCGTTCAAGGAACGTGTCAGGGAAACCTTCGGCAAACTCGTGCAAAACCTGTTGTAGATCAGGAACCCGAACCGAATGCTTGAGGCATTCCTCTGCGCGCGCCTATCGCATTCACTCAGTGCGTTATGTTTGACGTATTCCGTAATGCGTGCTACAAGCGGCGATGATCGTAAGCTATGCGGACAAGCCGACGCAGGCACTGGCTGAGGGGCACCATGTTCCGGCTTTTTCCAGCTTCGCGCGTCAAGCCGAGCGCAGGCTCGATCGTCTGGAGGCTGCAACATCGATGCTCGATCTGCAAACACCGGGCAATAATTTCGAAAAGCTCAAGGGCGATCGAGCCGGGCAATTCAGCATCCGCATCAACCGGCAGTGGCGGATTTGTTTCAACTGGCCGGACGGTTCGCCCGGCCCGACCGAGGTCGAAATTGTCGATTACCACGATTGAGAGGCACCATGGCACGCGCACCCATTCACCCCGGCGAACACCTCGCCGACGAACTCGAAGCTCTCGCGATGAGCGCCAGCGAACTTGGGCGCCAGATCGGCGTCCCCGCCAACCGTATCACCGCGATCCTCAACGGTACGCGCGGCATCACCGGTGATACGGCGCTGCGCCTCGGCCATTATTTCCGGACGTCACCCGAGATGTGGCTGAATTTGCAAAAGATGTACGAATTGCGCCGTGCCGAGCAGACTAGCGGCGGCACAATCGCCAAACTTCCCGTGTTCGACCCAACGGCATGGCAGGCGCGGCGCGTGGAATTGCGACGGGACGTGGCCTGAGCGCAAGACGCTGCTTCGAGGGTTCGAATGGGCTGCGCTGGCTATTACCCTTATTCCAATGATACACCGTCCTTCGGTTGTTCCTGTGAGAAAGCCGTCGGCACAAACGCCTGAAGGAGGCGCTGGCATGACCACTGAACGGGACGATTTCGAGCTTGAGCGCGGCACGGGCAATGTGTTTGCCGATACCGGGCTACCTGATGCCGATGATGGGTCAAACAGGTATATAGGCCCCTAAAATATCCCACAAGCCGAATCCGACCAATCCTAGGCATTACGGTGCCAGCATTACGGTACCACGTGCAATAACCCCCAAACTTGCCACGCCGGAATGGGTCGTACAATGAACGGTGCCACGTGCAACAATCCCCAATTTTCGTACCGCAGGGATGCGTGAACCCCATAAATAGTCCGCCTTTTCTTGCTGGCGCTGCGTGTGGACCTGCCCACCCCCGGCCCCTCCCGCAAGCGGGAGGGGGGCAGAAGGGGCACCCGTCTCCGCTCAACCGGCCGTTAGCAATCCTTCCTTGGCGATCTTGTCCCGCCACACCAGCGGGGCCAGTTGGTGGACATTCTGTCCCTCGGCATCGACTGCCACGGTCACCGGCATATCCTCGACGGTGAACTCGTAGATTGCCTCCATGCCCAGATCCTCGAACCCGACCACGCGGGACGCCTTGATCGCGCGTGATACCAGATAGGCGGCGCCGCCGACCGCCATCAGATAGGCGGATTTATGCTTGGCAATCGATGCCGTCGCGCCCGGCCCGCGTTCCGCCTTGCCGACGCAGGCGAGCAGGCCCAGGTCGAGCATCATGTCCATGAAGCTGTCCATCCGCGTCGCCGTGGTTGGCCCGGCAGGCCCCACCACCTCGTCGCGCACCGGATCGACCGGGCCGACGTAATAGATCACGCGGCCCTTGAAATCGACCGGCAGCGGCTCGCCTTTGGCCAGCATGTCCTTGATTCGTTTGTGCGCCGCGTCGCGCCCGGTCAGCATCTTGCCCGACAGCAGCAAGCGGTCGCCCTGCTGCCAGCCTTGCACCTGCTCCGCCGTCAGCGTGTCGAGGTTGACCTTTTTCGCCGCCGCATCGGCCTGCCAATGAACCTGCGGCCATTGATCGAGCTTCGGTGTTTCCAGATAACTCGGCCCCGACCCGTCCAGGGTGAAATGGGCGTGGCGCGTGGCGGCGCAATTGGGGATCATCGCCACCGGCTTGTTCGCGGCATGGCAGGGGAAATCCAGGATCTTGACATCCAGGATGGTGGACAGCCCGCCCAGCCCCTGCGCGCCGATGCCCAGCGCGTTGACCTTGTCGAAAATCTCGATGCGCAGCGCCTCGATGTCGTTCTGGGGGCCGCGTTCCTTCAACGGACCCATGTCGATCGGTGCCATCAGGCTTTCCTTGGCCAGCAACATGCAATGTTCGGCGGTGCCGCCGATGCCGACGCCCAACATCCCCGGCGGGCACCAGCCCGCGCCCATCTGCGGCAGCATTTCCAGTACCCAGTCGACGATCGATTCGGCTGGATTCATCATCTTGAACTTGGACTTGGCCTCGCTGCCACCGCCTTTTGCGGCGACATCGACGCTCAGCTTGCGCCCCGGCACCATGGTAACGTGCAGGATCGACGGAGTATTGTCGCGGGTATTGCGGCGGGTGAAGGCGGGGTCGGCCAACACGCTGGCGCGCAGTTTGTTTTCGGCGTTCAGATAGGCGCGGCGGACGCCGTCATCGACGACTTCCTGCAGTGAACGCGCCGATTGCAACCGGCATTCCTGCCCCCATTCGATAAAGACATTGACGATGCCGGTGTCCTGGCAGATCGGGCGATGGCCTTCCGCGCACATCCGGCTGTTGGTCAGGATCTGGGCGATGGCGTCCTTGGCGGCGGGGCCCTGTTCGGCGGCATAGGCATCGCCCAGCG
>JALYHR010000009.1 GCA_030776465.1 Pseudomonadota bacterium | reverse complement strand
CGATATCGACTTGCAGGAGCCGGTAAAATGCGATCGCCAGCGCATTGGGCAGCTTCTCTCCAACCTGCTCGGCAATGCCTCCGTCTACGGTCTGTCAACCGCGCCTATTCAGGTGCGAGCCCGTGCGCATGGGGGACAGTTTGAGCTATCCGTTACCAACGCTGGGAAGGATATTGCGCCATATGAGCTCGAACGGCTGTTTCAGCCGTTTTTTCGCGGTAAGGTGGGCAATCGCGAAGGTCTCGGTCTGGGCCTCTATATCTGTTCCGAAATCGCCAAGGCACACAGGGGAACGATCAGCGTATCATCAGAAAATGGGACAACTTGTTTCACTCTGCAAATGCCCACGAGTGCTTAGCGGAGAACTGAGATCCCGCGGGTGGTTGCCGCCCTACTCAACCCGCCAATCAATCCTCCCGCGCCCATGCTTCTCCAAAAATGCGTTCGCCTGACTGAAATGCCGGCAACCCAAAAACCCGGTGTAGGCCGACAACGGGCTGGGGTGGGGGGCGGTGAGCAGCAAATGGTGCGAGCCGGTCAGGTCCGGCACCGTTTGCGCGACCTGCCGCGCGTGGTTGCCCCAGAGCATGAATACGCAAGGCTCGGGCTTGGCGGCGACGGCTGCCAGAACTGCGCCGGTGATGGCTGGCCAGCCGATCTGGCGGTGCGATCCGGCCTGTCCGTGCTCGACGGTCAGTGCGGTGTTGAGCAATAATACGCCTTGGCGGGCCCAATGCGAGAGGTCGCCATGGCTGGCGGGGGCGATGCCGCAATCGTCGCGCAATTCCTTGTAGATGTTCGCCAGCGAGGGCGGGATGCGCACACCCTGGGGCACCGAAAAGCTGAGGCCATGGGCTTGTCCGGGGCCGTGATAGGGGTCCTGGCCCAGGATCACCACTTTCACGCTGTCCAGCGGGGTGAGCGCCAGTGCGGCCAATCGCGTGCCTCGCGGTGGGTAAATCGCCTTGCCCGCGGCTTCCTCGGCTTTCAGGAACCCGCCCATGCGGCGCGCGTGCGGCGTAGCCAGCACTGGCGCCAGAACGCCGCGCCAGCTTTCGGGAACGGCTTCGTCCAATGCCAACCTCCTCAAATTTTGCACAATTGCAGGGCTTTCCTCCCCGCGCCGAACCGCCTAAGCATTTTGTATATATGCCAGTCCTTATCCATCTATGACAGTCCACCTGCATCAGGAAGATCTCCCCGAAGGCGTGCTTGGCCCTGGCCCGGTCGCGGTCGATACCGAAACCATGGGCTTGATCACCCCGCGCGACCGTTTGTGCCTGCTCCAGATTTCCGATGGCGGCGGCGACGAGCATTTGGTGCGGTTTGCCCCCGGCTCCAGCTTTGCCGCGCCCAATTTGCGCGCGGTGCTGGCCGATCCGTCACGGTTGAAGCTGTATCACTTTGCCCGCTTCGATCTGGCGGCGATCCGGCATTATCTGGGGGTGACCGCCGCGCCGGTCTTCTGCACCAAGATCGCCAGCAAGCTGGTGCGCACCTATACCGATCGCCACGGGCTGAAGGATCTGGTGCGCGAGTTGCTGGGCAAAGAAGTGTCCAAGCAGCAGCAATCGAGCGACTGGGGTGCGCCCGAATTGTCCGAGGCGCAGCGCGAATATGCCGCCAGCGATGTCCGCTATCTTCATGCCATGCACGAGATTCTCGTGGAACGGTTGGCGCGCGAGGGACGCACCGGCCTGGCCCAGGCCTGTTTCGATTTCCTGCCGCATCGCGCCGATCTCGACCTTGCCGGGTGGAGCGAACACGACATCTTCAGCCACGCAGCGATGTGACGGCAGATGATGCGGCGCGTATGTCAATGACCAGGCCCAAATGACCAGACAGGGCGATCTGCTGCGCGACCAGCGCCGTGCCTTTGCCGCACCGGGCAGCACGCATGACCGCGTGGTGCGGCTGTTGGCGACGGTATTGCCGGCTGCGGTGGGCGTAGTCGTGGCGGCGATGGTGATGACGCCGCTGTTTCCCCGCAACGATGTTAGTTTTCTGCTCGACCGCAACCGGGTGGCGATCACCGAAGAACGGCTCAAGGTGACCGACGCAGTCTATCGCGGGCTCGATTCCAAAGCGCGGGCATTTTCGGTAACGGCACAAGGCGCGGTCCAGCATTCGGCCGATATCCCGGTGGTGGCGATGAACCAGCTTGCCGCCAGCCTCCAGCTTGACGACGGACCAGCGCGGCTGACCGCTCCGACCGGCGATTACGACATGCGCAGCGACATAATGCACGCCAATGGCCCGGTCGATTATCGCGGCGCCGGCGGTTATCACATGGTCACCAGCGGCGTGGATGTCGATTTGAGGGGGAAGCGCGCCACGGGTACCGGCGGCGTCCAGGGCGTCATTCCCTCTGGCACTTTCAGCGCCGACCGGATAACGGCAGATCTAGCCGGCGAAAGCGTTACGCTGGAGGGGCATGCGCGGTTGCGCATGGTTCCAGGCAAGCTCAGGGTGCCGAAATGATGCTTGGTTTCCGCCGTAACTCCCCTGCCACCCGGCGAACGGGTCTGGCTGTGCTGGCGATGGTGATGGCGGGCGTTTCGGGGGCGGTGCTGATCCCTGCCGTTAATGCCGCCAGTGGGCTGGGGCCGCACGACAGCAATGCGCCGGTCAATTACCAGGCGGATCGCATCGAATTGATGGAAAAAGCCAACCGCGTCACATTGTCGGGCAATGTCGTGATTACGCAGGGCGATTTGACGATGCATGCCCCGCGCGCCGTGGTCGCCTATACCAACCAAGGCTCGATGAAGATCCAGCGGCTGGATGCCACCGGCGGCGTGACCGTGCTGCGCGGCGATGAAACCGCGCGCGGCGATGTCGCCACTTATGATTTCAATGCCCGCATCATCACCATGGTCGGCAATGTCGTGGTGGAACGGGGCAAGGACGATGTCCAGCGCAGCGCGCGGCTGGTGATCGATCTCAACACCCACCTGACCACCACTGACGCCGGGCCGGGTGGCCGCGTTTCGGGCACCTTTGCGGTGCCGAAGCATGACCAGAAATCCCCGTGATCCCCAGTCACCATGTACCGGCCAGCCGATGGTAGCGCGCGCAGCGCAATTGCCGTTGCCGCGCCTGCGCGCATTGCTGCTGGATTTGCTGGGGACGCGCGAAGTTTTGGCCGCGCGACTGGACGCGCTGGCCCCGGACGACTGGGCCCGGCTGGAGGCGCTGGCGCTATCCTATCACTGTGACCCGATGCTGCATCACCGCCACGCTGGCAATGGCTTGATCCCTGCCGATCTGCGCGGACGCTGGCGCGACCGCTATCGCGCCAATGCGATGCGCGCCATGGTGCTCAAGGTCGAACTGGGCGAAGTGGTGGGTTTGTTGGAAACAGCCGGATTCGCGCCGATCGCGCTGAAGGGTGCCTGGCTTGCCTGGTATGCCTATCCCGAGCCTGCGCTGCGGCCGATGACCGACATCGATCTGCTGCTGACGCCCGAAACCGTGATCGCCAGCTATGATTTATTGCAGGCGCATGGCTATGTCGTGACCGCGCATCCCGAAATGGCGCTGGCCGATCTCATTCGTTTCGACAAGCACATGCCCGAATTGCGTGGCCCGCGCGGGACCATCATCGAACTGCATCACCGGCTGTGGGAACCCGATGGGCTTCTCGATCATGCCTCCCCCAGGCACGATGTCGAGGCTGTGCGGGCGCGGGCTCAACGGGTCGATGGCCTGCTTTATCCCGCCCCCGACGACATGCTGGCGCATCTGTTGATCCACGCCGCTTACGGCCACCGGCTTAATTGCGGGCCGGTGATCCTGAGCGATATCGCTTATTTCGTGGCGCGTTACCCGGTCGACTGGCCTCAATTATGGACCCGCGCCGCGCATGAGGGCTGGCGCGCGGGTGCGCGGTTGCTGCTGGCGATGGCTTCGGAATCTCACGATCTGGATATTCCGCTGACTGCCGACGCCGGGCCGCCGCCCGCGCCGGACATTCTTGCCAGCTTTCCCGACTTGATCCTGCAGGAACGCGCCACGCTGCAAAATGCCGCCTTCCTGGCCGCTGGCCTTGCTGGCGGGCGCGGGAACCTGTGGCTGCGGCTGCGCGGAATGCGCGGCACAATAGACGGTACCCACGTAGCGCGCGACTTTTCGGGCGAAGGCGGTTTCTTGGGCTGGGCGAGTAGCCGACTGCGGCGGGTCGGCAGCCAGTTGTTTCACCCCGAACTGCTGCGCCAGTCGCGCGATCTGGCGCGGTTTAGTCGGTGGCTGGACCAGTCTTCTTAAATTAAGGGTTGAAAAATAAAGGTTTACGAGGGGCAAACCCCTCGCGCTCCCCGTCATTTAGAGCGTGATGAGATTAGGTTTGAGCATAGCCTGAGTTGGCCAGATATGCGGCGCATTCGGTTGGCGGGAATTCCTCGAGCAGGGTTCCTATCCGTTTCCATGTGGCCTCGGCGGTACGCTCTGC
>JALYHR010000008.1 GCA_030776465.1 Pseudomonadota bacterium | reverse complement strand
CCCCCAGAGGGGGAGGATTTATGGTGCAGATGAACGCCTCGAAGCGCCAGATACTTCCTCACTTCTCGGGAACCTTGCGTAACAGGAACGGATCGCTGGTGACGATGCCCTTGATGATGGTCTGGATGCGGTAATTATCGGCGGCCGCCATGCGGGTGATCTTGCGCACCGCGGGCATGTCCTGCGGCCCGAGCCCGCGCGCAAGCGCATAAGTCATCAGTCGCTGGGTAAAGGCGCCCACAAACTGATCCTTGCGTGCCAGCAGGATGTGCTGGAGCCCGGTAATGCCGGTCAGCGGCGTGCCATCGGGCAAGGTCGCCGAGGCATCGATCACCTGTCCCGCATCGACTTGGCGATAGGCGCCGATGGCGTCGAAGTTTTCCAGCGCGAAGCCCAGCGGGTCCATCCGCACATGGCACGAGGCGCAGGCCGGGTTTGCGCGGTGCAGTTCCAATTGTTGCCGCGCGGTCAACAACTGGCCATTATGGGCGGCTTGCAGGGCGGGGACATTGGCGGGCGGCGGGGGCGGCGCGGCGGCGAGCAGATTGTCGAGGATCCACTTGCCGCGCTTCACCACCGAGGTGCGGTTGCCATAGGAAGTCACCGTCAGGATGCTCGCCTGCCCCAGCAGCCCGCCGCGATGCGTGGCCGGATCAAGGTTGACCCGGCGAAACGCGGTGCCGTTCACCCCGGCGATGCCGTAATGCTCGGCCAGCCGCTGGTTGAGGAAGGTGTAATCGGCGGCGATGAAATCCATCAGGCTGCGGTTTTCGTGCAGCACATAGCCAAAGAACAGCTCGGTCTCGGCCATCATCGCGGCGCGCAAGCGGGTGTCGAATTGCGGATACAGCGCGAAATCCGGGCGCTGCTGGTCAAGGTTGCGCAGGAACAGCCATTGCCCGGCGAAATTGCGGGTCAGCGCGTCGGCATGCGGGTCGGCGAGCATCCGGGTGATCTCGGCATCGAGCACTCCGGGCTGGTGAAGCTGGCCCCGTTCGGCCAGGTGCAGCAGGCGATCGTCGGGAATGCTGCTCCACAGGAACAACGCCAGCCGCGAGGCGAGATCAAGGTCGCCCAGCCGGTAAACGCTGCCCGGCGCGGCGCCGACCGGATCGGTCTCATTGGCGAACAGGAAATGCGGCGAGACCAGCACCGCCTCGACCATGGCCTCGATGCCGTGCGCGAAATCGGATTGGGCGCGAGCCTGGGCGTAGACGCGCAGTAACGGCGTCAGGTCGGCGGGCGTGACCGGGCGGCGGTAGGCGCGGGCCGCCAGCGTGGTGACGATGCGCCGCGCGCAGGGCATTTCCTGCGCGGCGCTCGTCGGTTGGCACAGGAAAATACGCCGCCTGCTGGGCGTATCGCCGGGGATAGCCGCACCAACCGGCCCGGTGACGTCGATTTCCAGCACATCGCGCGGGAAATTGGCCTGCGAATAGCGCGGCGACAAACGGTACGAAGGCACGGTAATAGTCGTTGCGCGGTGGCCGTCCACCGCAACGTCGAGCGTCAGGCTGCGCGGCGGATCGGTCGGCAGGGGCACCACGTCGAGCGTATTGCGCAGCGTCTGCACGCTTTCATCGGGGGCGATCTGGCGGTGGAATGACATGGCAATGCTATGCACCCCGGCCTTCAGCGGCACACGCACGCTGACCCGGTCCTCCTTTAGGCGGTCGGTTTCGTTATTGGTATTGGCGTTGAGGTAGCCTGCGATCTCATATTCGGCGTCATAAGCGGCGTGATAGGCGAAAGCGCCGCCGCCGCGAGAACCCAGCGGCAGGTCGTCGCTGGCGCGTTCATTATAGGCGGGTCGACCCGAGTTCATGATCGAGCCGTCCTTGGGTACGATATAGACGGCGGTCGCCGGGTGGGTCGAGCCGAGCCCGGTCGCTATTGCCGCGATCTTGCCCGCGACCACCAGATAGCGATCCATCAGCGTGGGCGAAACGCTGAGCACGTCGGCGATATTGTCGAAACCATAGCCCGAATTGTCCTGCGGCAGTTCGCGGCTGAAATCGACCGGCAACGCCAGCAGGTCACCCACCGCAGTGGCATATTCCACACGGTTCAGCCGGCGGATGGTGGCGCGGCCGGGATCGGGATGAGCTGCGGCATGGGCATCCAGCGTAGTCTGCAACCAGCCCACGAACTGCGTCTTTTCAGCGGGATCGAGCGGCGGTTTGGAACGTGGCGGCATCTCGCCAAGGCTGACGCGGCGCAGGACTTTTTCCCATTCGGCATCGTGGTCGCCGTGGGCCGGATCGGTGACTTTCAGATCCTCCAGCGACAAATTGCCCCGCATGTCGATATCGTTGTGGCAAGAGGTGCAATGCTTGTCGACGAGGTCGGGCAGACCATTATCCTGATGGGGAGGCGGGGCATCGGACATCTGGGCATACCCGCCGACAGCATGCGCTCCTACCCATAGCGCTACCGCCATCGCGCAAGCGGCGGACCCCCATCTTCTGGTAATCGGGCGGGCCATCAGATCATCGGTTCCGGTTCGCGGGTCAGCAAAGCAAGACAGTCGTGGCGCACGGCACCGTCCAGCATTAGTCGCAAAAGACTTAGAAACCGGGAGCGCCCGCGTCCATTGCCGTTTTCGCCAAGACCCCAGCGCAAAATTAGAGAGGGACCAAGGCGGGGCCAAAGCGGGCAGGGTTCGAAGCGAAAAACCGGTAGCCATTTTTTCGCGCGATGCTCTAGGCGTGGCGGATGTCCGATTCTGCCTCGCCGATGCCCAATTCTGCCTCACCAATGATGGTGCAATATCATGCGTTGAAGGCGCAGGCGGGGGATTGCCTGCTGTTTTATCGCATGGGCGACTTCTTCGAATTGTTCTTCGACGATGCCCGCCAGGCCGCGCAGGTGCTCGACATCGCCTTGACCAGCCGGGGCGAGCACGACGGCGCGCCGATCCCAATGTGCGGCGTGCCGGTCCACGCCGCCGAGGCCTATCTGGCCCGGCTGATCCGTGCGGGCTGCCGCGTTGCCATTGCCGAACAGGTCGAAAGCCCCGCAGAAGCCCGCAAACGTGGCGGCAAGGCAGTAGTGGCGCGCGACATCGTCCGCTTCGTCACCGCCGGGACGCTGACCGAGGAAGCGCTGCTCGAACCGCGCCGCGCCAACAGGCTGGCGGCCTTGTGCGAGTTGCGCGGTGCCATCGGTATCGCGTCGTGCGACATATCGACGGGCCGCATGGAGCTGGAGGAATGCTCGCCAGAGGCCATGAGCGCGGCGCTGGCCCGGCTGGGTGCCAGCGAATATGTCGCGCCCGAGGGCTGGAGCCACGCCACCGCCGACGCCGTTACCCGACCGTTGCAGGATTTTGCCAGCGACGCGGGCGAAGCGCGGCTGACGGCGCTGCACGGGGTAGCGACACTGGATGGCTTCGGGACATTTTCGCGGGCGATGCTGGCCGCAGCCGGTGGCCTGATCGCTTATCTGGACCATGCCGGGCGCGGCAAGCTGCCGCTGCTGCTGCCACCCGTCGCGCGGCGCAACGATGCGCAATTGGCGATGGACGAGGCGACCCGGGCGAGCCTGGAAATCCTGTCGTCACAACAGGGCCAATCTTCTCAGCAAGGGGGGCGAAAGGGCAGCCTGATCGAGGCGGTGGATCGCTGCGTAACCGGCGCGGGCGCGCGGCAACTGGCCGAGGATCTGTCCGCGCCGCTGACCGACGCTACGCAGATCAACCTGCGGCTGGCGCTCGTCCAATGGCTGCATGACGGGGCGGCACTGCGCGATGATCTGCGCGGCAGCCTGCGGGCGCTGCCGGATATCGGGCGCGCGCTGGGCCGGGTCGTGGCCGGGCGCGGGTCGCCGCGCGATCTTGGCCAGTTGCGCGATGGCCTGAGCGGCGCGCTGCGGCTGGGCGAGCTGCTGGAGGCTGCGCCTGACCAGCCCGCGCTGCTCGGCGATCTGCTGCCCGCCATGCGCGGCGCGATTCCCACTGGCTGGGGCGCATTGGTCGAACTTTACGCGCGCGCGCTGGTCGCCGCGCCGCCGACCGATCGCGCAGCCGGGGGTTTCATTGCCCAGGGTTATGACACGGGGCTGGACGAGTTGCGCACGATCGCTGGCCATTCGCGCCGCGCCATCGCCGCACTCGAAGCTAGATACCGCGACGAAACGGGGGTCGCCGCGCTGAAAATCCGTCACAATGGCGTGCTCGGCTATTTCATCGAAGTGCCCGCCAGACACGCCGACCGGTTGATGGCGGCGGACAGCGGCTTCACCCACCGCCAGACCATGGCTGGCGCGGTACGATTCAACGCGCTGGCCCTGCATGAAGAAGCCAGCCGCATCGCCGAAGCAGGGGGCCGCGCGCTTGCCGCCGAGGAAGCGCATTTCGAGGAACTGACCCAAGCTGCCATCGCCTGCCGCCACGACATCGCCGCCACCGCCGCCGCGCTGGCCCGGATCGATGTGGCCGCATCGCAGGCGGAGCGTGCGGCAGAAGACAATTGGTGCCGGCCGACCATCACCGACGAGCCGGTGCTGGCGATCGAAGGCGGGCGCCATCCGGTGGTGGAGGCCGCGCTGGCGGCAAAGGGCGAGCGCTTCATCGTCAACGACTGCCGCTTATCACCCGCCGACCGGTTGTGGCTGGTGGGCGGGCCGAACATGGGCGGCAAATCGACCTTCCTGCGCCAGAACGCGCTGATCGTGCTGCTGGCGCAGGCGGGTGGCTTCGTCCCTGCGGAAACCGCGACCATCGGCCTGGTCGACCGCTTGTTCAGCCGGGTTGGCGCGTCGGACAATCTGGCGCGCGGGCGATCTACCTTCATGGTCGAGATGGTCGAAACCGCCGCGATCCTGGCGCAGGCGACCCCGCGCAGCTTTGTGATCCTGGATGAAGTCGGGCGCGGCACCTCGACTTATGACGGGCTGGCGCTGGCCTGGGCGGTGGTCGAGGCGGTGCATGGGCACAACCGCTGCCGTTGCCTGTTCGCGACGCATTATCACGAGTTGTCGCGGCTGGCGGAGAGTTGCGAGGCGCTGAGCCTGCATCACGTCCGTGCGCGCGAATGGCAAGGCGAACTGGTGCTGCTGCATGAACTGGCGCGCGGCCCGGCGGAAAGCAGTTTCGGGCTGGCGGTGGCGCGGCTGGCGGGGGTGCCTCCCAGCGTGGTCGCGCGCGCCAAATCGGTGCTGCAACGGCTCGAAAAAGGGCGCGCGGAAACCGGCGGGCTGGCCGCAGGGCTGGGCGACCTGCCGCTGTTCGCCGCCGCCTTGTCAGCGCCCACTCCCCCGCGCGATGCCTTGCGCGACCGGTTGCAAGCGCTCGACGCCGATCGCTTGTCACCGCGCGAGGCGCTGGACCTGCTGTATGAACTGAAACGGCTGGCGAGCGAGCCAAGCGCTTAATCGTTAAGCCGCATAAATCGTTAAGCCAACCCCGCTATGCTGGCGCGATGTTCTTCGGCCCCAAAATCACCACCGTCTTCGCCAGCCGCTGGAAAGCGCTGGCATGGTCCGCCAGCGTCTTGATGACCGCTTATTGCAGCGTGCCGTCAAAGGACGCGGACGGCGCCAAAAGCCCATCTGTCGATCCGGCGGTGTCGGTAGTCCAAGGGCTGATCGGAACCGGTGCGCCGGTCCAGGCAGACAGTCACGTTTCGCCCTGGGCCATCGTTTCACCGACGCCAGTTCCGAAGGACTGAATTCGCGGCGGGGGAAATTGCCCGCGCTCGATTATGCCGCTAAGACCCCACCAATGCGATGGAGGCGGCATTGAAGGCGACGATCTGGCACAACCCGGCTTGCGGAACTTCGCGCAAGACCTTGGCCATCCTGCAGGAAACGCCGGGAGTTGAAGTGACCGTGGTCGAATATCTGCGCGATCCGCCCAGCGCGGAGCGGTTGGCCGGGCTATATCACGCCGCCGGAATCACCCCGCAGCAGGGCTTGCGATTGCGCGGTACCGATGCGGAGGAGCGCGACTTGCCCCAGGCAAGTGACGCAGCAGTGCTGGCGGCGATGGTCGCCGATCCGCGCCTGATCGAGCGTCCGCTGGTCGAAACCGAAAAGGGCACCGCCTTGTGCCGACCGCAGGAAAAAGTGCTGGAAATTCTTTGATTTGCTGCACGGCGATTTTTTCTCAATGCATCATGCTCTCGGGAACGGACACCACCGGCTCGGCGTTTCACGGGATGAAACTTGCAATCCGCAACCAAACCTGCAAACGCCCGCAGCGGGAGCTTGCCTCAAACCGCCACTGACGCACCAAATACCCTCGTCTGGCCGGACCCGCCCGCCATATAATCAGGACTTTTCCGCTAAATGCCCAGTTCCGAGCTAGTCCGCGAGGCGGCCTTTCCCGATCGATTGAAACATCATGCCCGGCGCATCCTCGGACCTTGGGGAGTCTTTTTCGAAGGCTTCATAAAGCATCCGGTGATGGTCGGCTCGATCATCCCGTCGTCGCGCTTTACCATTGCCAAGGTGCTGGCGCCGGTGCGGTGGGACGAATGTCGGCTGTTCGTGGAATATGGTCCGGGGGTGGGCACCTTCTGCCGTCCCGTGCTCGACCGGCTGCGGCGCGATGGCCAGTTGATCGTGATCGACACCAATCCGCTGTACATCGATTATCTCAACTCCACGATCAGCGACAGCCGCTTCGTCGCGGTGCTGGGTTCGGCCACCGATGTCGAAGACATCATCAAGGCGCACGGCCACGACCATGCCGATTATGTCCTGTCTGGCCTGCCTTTTTCGACGCTGCCCGATGGCGTCGGTCCCGCCATCGCCGCCGCCACCCACCGCGTATTGCGGTCCGGCGGCGCCTTCCTGGTCTATCAGTTTTCCGCCAAGGCGCGCGATTTCATGGCGCGGCATTTCCGCCATATCGACGAGGGCTTCGAGCTGTTGAATATTCTGCCTTGCCGCTTGTACTGGGGCTGGAAAGAAGCTGCTTTGGATTGAATTGGTTTTTGAGCGTGCTGCCGTCAATCTGAATCGCCCACCAAACCCGTCTACCCTGAGCTTGTCGAAGGGCTGCATTTCTTTCTTGACGTCGTCCGAGCCGCAGGAAGAAAGAAGTGCAGAGTTCGACAAGCTCAGCATGGACGGGGTGCGATGCAATTAACAGCACGAAGCGCTAATTTCATCGCTGGCGAAATAAGTCGGTCCCCATCACAAAAAATTCTCGCTGATCGCGCCGCGCCACGGCCCCGATAATTGGCGATGCACCGCCGCCAGGATCGCGGTAAACACGATGCTGGCCGCCGCGCCGAATACCCCCGATATCGTGCCGGATATCAGATCGAAGCCGGTTCCCGTGCCGACCGCCGCCAGCAACAGGTTCAGCATGGCGTTGAACGCGATCGACAGGACGATATAGGCAATTCCCAGCATGACGTAAAAGGCGATCAGGCGCAGGGTATGGCCACGGGTGATCTGCCACGACCGTTGCAGCGCCACGAACGGGCGATGCAGGCGATCGATCACGATCACCGGCAAGGTCAATGACAGCCGGATAAAGATCACGATCAAGACCGCCATGTCGATGGTGATCCCGATCGTCCCGCCCAGTTGCGGCCCCAGCGCGGCGACACAGAGCACCAGGACCAGGCCCATGGGCAGCGATACCAGGAAATAACCCAGGACAAAGATCAGGATCGCCCCGATCAGCGCTGGCATACTGCGCGCGCCAATCGCCATGGCCTCACCCACGGTCGGGCGCCGATCATCGGTCAACAGGGCCAGCATCGCCATATAGCCCACCAACTGCAGCAACAGCAGCACGATAAAGAACGGCGCGACCTGGCCATAGGCGTGGATCATCTGCTGCAGGGCGACAGGGTTTTTGGGCGCGGCCATCACCGCCGACATGCTGGCCGCCATGTCCGCCTGGTATCCCGCCAGGAACACCGCTGCGATCAGCCCCGGCAGGAAAAAGAACACTCCCGCCATCACCAGCAGCACTTCGCGATTGGCCGACACCGCGCGGATCGCATCATTCCACGCCCGGTTGCCGTCGAATTTCATGCCATGCCTCCCATGACGCGCTTGCCAACTGCGGCGCCCGTGCTCATTGCGGAAAATCTGAACTTAACCATCGCAATTCATCTCGTCGAACCTCATCTTTGCGACGATAGCACACAGGCGCCAATGACCATCCCGGGAATCGAGTTGCGAACCGACTATGGGCAAGTGCCGTACCGGCAGGCTCTGGACGAGATGACGCTGCGCAATTCCGCCATCCAGGAAGGCCGGGCGGATGAACTGATCTGGCTGCTGGAACATCCGCCGGTCTATACCGCCGGAACCAGCGCGGCCAAGGACGAATTGCTCGATGCGCGTTTTGACGTGGTCAGTGCCGGGCGCGGCGGGCGCTATACCTATCACGGGCCGGGCCAGCGGATCGGTTATATCCTGCTCGACCTCAGCCGTCGGCACCGTGACGCGCGTTGTTTCGTCCATGCGCTGGAAGACTGGGTGATTGCCACGCTGGGCGATTTCGACGTGCCCGCATGGCGTTCCGCCGCCGGGGTCGGCATCTGGACCCGTGACATCGATGGCCGCGATGCCAAGATCGGCGCGATCGGCGTCCGCATCCGCCGCTGGGTGACGATGCATGGTTTCGCGGTCAATTTGTCGCCCGATCTGTCGCATTTCACTGGCATCGTCCCCTGCGGCATTGCCGAACTGGGCGTTACCAGCATGGCGCGGCTGGGACGCGGGGTTGATCCTGTGGCATGGGATCGGGCATTGCTGGCCCGCGCTCCCGAATTTCTGGCGCAACTGGCGAAGCAGAAGAGCGCCACGGAGACCTGCACATGACCCAAGGACAGCTACGGATTTTGGCCAGCGTCGCCATGGCGGCAATGCTGGGCGGCTGTCACCACGATGAAAAGGCCAGCGGCCACGGCACGGTCACAGGCCAGATCCTGCCCGGATCGGTCAGCGACGCGATGCTGCCTTATGATTCGGTGAAATCAAAGGCTCCGCTGGCGCCGGAAGAAACGGTCAGCCCATCGGCCAGCGGGACCAGCGATAATCCGAGCGACAAGGCGGACGAGAGCGCTCCTGCCGCCGCCGCTTCCGCCGCGTCCGCAGCGCCGGAAATTGCCGCCTCGCCGACGCCACCGCCTGTCGCCAATTAATCACCCTCCTCCGGTCTACCCCGAGCTTGTCGAAGGGCTGCATTTCTTTCTTGAGGCCGGGCGAAGCGCAAGAAGAAAAGGGCAATGCTTCGACAAGCTCAGCACGGACGGGATGTGGCGCAGATTTAGCGCACGATACTGTAACCCGATTTACTGCCTAGATCATGATGCGATAAGAAAGAATCGCATCATGATCTAGAGTCTTTGTTTTCGCGTGATTTAAGAACAAAAACCGGTTCCCACTTTTTGTCATCACGCTCTAGCCCCCAGGTCGCCCTTGCCCACGGTGCCGCCCGCCATCTCCAGCATCCGGTCCAGACTATGCTTGGCGCGCAGCCGCAGGCCTTCCTCGATTTCGACGCGAGGGGTCAGGTCGCGGAGCGAAAGATACAGCTTTTCCATGGTGTTGAGCGCCATGTAGGGGCAGATATTGCAGTTGCAGTTGCCGTCCGCGCCCGGCGCGCCGATGAAATTCTTGCCGGGCATCGCCAGTTGCATCTGGTGGATGATGTGCGGCTCGGTAGCGACGATCAGCGTGTCGGCATCCGTGGCTTTGGCATAATTCAGGATGCCGCTGGTCGAGCCGACGTAATCGGCATGGTCGATGATCGCCGGGGGGCATTCGGGGTGCGCGGCAATCGGCGCCATCGGATACCTGGCCTTCAGCTTGAGCAATTCGGTCTCGCTGAACGCCTCATGGACGATGCAAACGCCGGGCCACAGCAGCATGTCGCGCCCGAACTTGCGATTGAGATAACCACCCAGATGCCGGTCCGGGCCGAAGATGATCTTTTGCTTGCGGTCGATCTGCGCCAGGATCGTCTCCGCGCTGGAACTGGTGACGATGACGTCGGACAGCGCCTTCACTTCTGTGGAACAGTTGATGTAGGTCAGCGCGATATGATCGGGATGCGCGGCGCGAAACGCGGCGAATTTGTCCGGTGGACAGCTATCCTCTAGGCTGCACCCGGCGTTGACATCGGGCAGCACCACGATCTTGTCCGGGCTCAGAATCTTGGCCGTCTCGGCCATGAACTTCACCCCGCAAAAGGCGATCACCTCGGCATCGGTCGCCGCCGCCTTGCGGCTCAATTCCAGCGAATCGCCAACGAAATCAGCCAGGTCCTGCAATTCCGGCTTCTGGTAATAATGCGCCAAAATCACCGCCTTGCGCGTCACGCGCAGCCGATCGATCTCGGCGCGCAGGTCGAGGCCGGACAGGTTGACAGGTTGCGCGGTCATGCGGAGCATCCTTTTGAGGCAATTCGCAAAAACATATAAGCGGAGGCCGGGTAACATTGAAGATGCGAGGACGGGTCAACGGGAGGAGCTCGTCGGTGCAACGCCGCGCTCACCCCTTCTTCAAATGCCGCCGCCCCAGCAGTTCCGCGATCTGCACCGCGTTCAGCGCAGCACCCTTGCGCAAATTATCCGAAACGCACCACAGCACCAGTCCGTTATCGACGGTGGGGTCTTCGCGGACGCGGCTGACGTAGGTGGCGCTTTCACCGGCGCATTCGATGGGGGTGGCGTAACCACCGTCCTCGCGCTTGTCGATCAGCATGATTCCGGGCGATTCGCGCAGGATATCCTGCGCTTCCTGCGCCGAGATTTCGTTTTCGAACTCGATATTCACCGCCTCGGAATGGCCGATGAACACCGGCACGCGCACGCAGGTCGCCGTGAGTTTGATCTTGGGATCGAGGATCTTCTTCGTTTCCACCACCATCTTCCATTCTTCCTTGGTATAGCCGTCATCCAGGAAGACATCGATGTGGGGGATCACGTTGAAGGCGATCTGCTTGGTGAACTTGGTCGGCGGGTTCATTTCGCCGATCGGCATGAACACGCTGCGGGTCTGCTCGAACAGCTCGTCCATCCCCGCCTTGCCCGCGCCGCTGGTCGATTGATAGGTCGATACGACGACGCGCTTGATCGTTGCCGCATCGTGCAGCGGCTTCAGCACCACCACCAGTTGCGCGGTCGAGCAATTGGGGTTGGCGATGATGTTCTTGCGCTTGTAGCCGTCGATGGCATCGGGGTTCACCTCGGGCACGATCAGCGGTACATCGGGGTCCATACGGTACAGCGACGAATTGTCGATCACCACGCAGCCTTGCGACGCAGCCTTGGGCGCGTAAATCTTGGTCGGGCCGGAACCGGCGGCGAACAGCGCGATATCCCAGCCGGTGAAATCGAAATGCTCGATGTTCTTCACCTTGAGGATGCGACCGGTATCCCCGAATTCGATTTCAGTGCCGGTCGAGCGCGGCGATGCCACGGCGGCGATCTCGTCCAGCGGAAACTCCCGCTCCGCCAGGATGTTGAGCATTTCCCGCCCGACATTGCCGGTCGCACCGACCACTACTACCCGATAACCCATGTTAGTCTCCATTAGCCTCGGCAGGGCCGAGCGCCGTCGTTAGCGCGCGATCCGTGCCGCGCAAGGTGGTTAAATCAGTTTGGCGGCGTCACCCCGTGGCGTTGCAGAAAGGCGAACACCGTCTGCCACAAGTGCTGGCTGATTTTTGGCCCGGCGATGCTATGGGTAAAGCCGGGGTACAGCATCATCTCGAACGGCACGGCATGCGCCTGCATCCGCGCGATCAGTTCCGAACTGTTCTCGAACACGACATTGTCGTCCGCCATGCCGTGGATCAGCAGCAGCGGATCGCCGATCTGGGTGGCCGCTTCCAGCGCGTCCGAGCCTGCGTAAACCTGGGGTACCTCCTGCGGGTCGCCCAGGTATCGCTCGGTATAATGGGTGTCATAAAGCTCCCATTTCGTGACCGGCGCAACCGCGATGCCCGCCGCAAAGGCGCCCGGCGCCGCCTCCAGCAGCTTCAACGTCATATAGCCGCCATAGGACCAGCCAAAGGTCGCTATCTTGGCCGGATCGACGAAGCCCAGCGTTTTCAGATAGGTCGCCCCGGCCAGTTGATCCGCCACCTCGACCGAGCCCATCGCATGCCAGATCTGGCTTTCGAAGGCGACGCCGCGATTGGGGCTGCCCCGGTTGTCGATTTCGAACCAGATATAGCCTTGGCGCACAATCGCCTGTGCCAGCGCCCCGGTCCACCCGCGCGAGACGGTCTGCGCATGCGGCCCGCCGTAATGCGAAAAGAACACCGGATAACGCTTGCCCGGCTGCATGACCGGGGTGATCATCCGCCAATGCAGCAGCGAGCCGTCCGCTGCGGTGATCGTGCCGAACTGCGGCGCGCGATGGGCGGGCAGGTATGGCGCATAGGGATGCGCCCCCTCGACGCGGTTCTCCTCGACCCAGGTGAGCCGCTTGCCGGTGGGGTCGGCGATATAGATCTGCGGCGGCTGCGCCTCGGTCGAACGGGTGATGACCAGCGTTGCTCCCGACTTGTCCATCGTGGCGCTGTTGACCCATCCGGGCGCGGTCAGGCGGGTGATTTGATCGGGATGGGCCAGATCGAGCGCATAGACCTGCGGCGCGAGCACATCGTCTTTTGTGGCAGTAAAGAACATTTTGCCGTGCGTCTCATCAACCCCGACCAACGCAGTCACCACCCAGGCCCCGCGCGTCAATTGCTGCCAGTCACCATGCGCAAAGCGATAAAGATGGCCAAAGCCGTCGCGCTCGGACCACCAGATCAGGCTGCCGTCCTTCAGAAAGCGATAATTGTCGGTGAGGTTGATCCAGCTTCTGGGCGCGGCCACTTCGCTGAACAGCACGCGCGCCGTCCCCGTCGCCGGATCGACGCTGAGCATATCGAGCCGGGTCTGCGCGCGGTTTTCGCGCTGGACATACAGCAGTTTTCCATCCGGCGCCCAATCGACGCGGGCAAGGTAGATGTCCTTATTCGTTCCCAGATCGACTTGGACCCGCTCGCCGCCATCGGGCCGCATCACCCACAGGCTGACCTCGACATTGGCGGTTCCTGCCGTCGGATAGCGTTGTTCGAAAGTCGTGGTGCCGGTCGCGCCGATCGCCGCACGCGTCACTTGGCCGACGTGAGCCTCGTCAAAACGCTCCACTGCGATGCGGCTGTCATCGGGCGCCCACCACGACCCCTGTTGGCGGTCCATTTCCTCCTGCGCGACGAACTCAGCCTCGCCCCAATGGACGGTAGTGGCGGTCTCCGGCGGCGTGATCGACCGCGGTTCGCCGCCGGTTGCTGGTGCAATCCATATCCGCCGGTCGCGCACAAACGACAGATAATGCCCCTTGGCACTGAGCCTGGCATTCAGCGGATCGGCGCCCACGCCCGCGATATGCGCCGCCGTGCCGTCGAGCCCGGCCAGGTACAACTCCCCATCCAACGGCACCAGCAAAACCTTGCCATCCGCGCTCCAGTCATAGCTGACGATGCCCTTCAGATCGCCGATCCGCAACCGCTCGCGCTGCATCTTTTCCGCCTCGGACAGCGCCGCTCCCGATGACAGTTTCAGCGAATCGACCAGCATCCGCCACTGCGCCGAGCTGCGATCGTAACCCCACAGATCATAACGCTCGCGATCGTCGGCGCGGGGCCGCAGCAATGTGAGCCAGCGGCCATCGGGCGACAGCTTGACCCCGCGTGGCGCCGGGCCGTTGAGGCTGGGGCTGGCGAAAACGCGCTCGAAAGTGAGTTGGGGGCTGGTCACCCGCGCATCTCCCGCCAACGCGGGGCGGATGAAGCCACAGGCGCAGATGGCAACCAACAGGCATTTTCCGAAGATAGGCATGACAAGTTGGCGGCTCCAGGCAATTAGGCGATCAGTTTTGCGAAAAGAGATAGATGCAAAGGGCAAACCCCGCGCTCCCCGTCATTTGGCGTTGTGCGCTATGCCACCGTGGCTCCCCGCCGCGTAGCGGCAATACAGCCTGGGACGCCGAGAAATGGCGCGACGCCGAAGCGATGCTCGACAACGACAATGCCGGGGTTTGGGGCTCATGGCCCAAGGTTATCCCATTTACAAACTGCATTTCTCAAACAAAAAGGCGCCCCGGCGGTTCTGCCAGGACGCCTTTTCACGAATTCTGCTCGTGGAAGCGGTTAGCTGCCCTGGTTGGTGCGCGGATCGCGGCGCTCGGCAATACGCGCGCGTTTGCCGGTGCGGCCGCGCAGGTAATAAAGCTTGGCGCGACGCACGACACCGCGGCGGACCACGGTAATGCTGTCGATGTTGGGCGAGTACAGCGGAAATACGCGTTCCACGCCTTCACCAAAGCTCATCTTGCGCACGGTGAAGTTCGAGCCGAAGCCCTTGTTCGAACGGGCGATGCACACGCCTTCATAAGCCTGGACACGGCTGCGTTCGCCTTCGACGACTTTCACGCCGACGCGGACGGTATCACCGGGGCGGAAACTGGGGATTTCCCCGGTGGCCTTGGCGATGGCCTTGGCAATTTCTTCGGCTTCGATCTGTTGAATCAGGTTCATGTGCCCTGTTCCTTCTTTTTTTGCTGCGCGCCAGAGGCAGGCTGGCCCCGAGCACCGATATGGCGCTCCCAAAGGTCCGGCCTGCGTAACCGTGTGTGATCTTCGGCCATGGACTTTCGCCAGGCCGCGATCTTCGCGTGATCCCCCGATCGCAGCACTTCAGGGATTTCGCGCCCTTCCCAGGAGATGGGCCGGGTATATTGAGGGTATTCGAGCAGATCGTTGTCAAACGACTCCTCCGCCCCGCTCAAGGCCGCGCCCATTACGCCGGGAAGCAGACGAATGCAAGCATCCAGCACCATCAGCGCGGCAGGCTCGCCGCCGGACAGGACGATGTCGCCAACCGACACCTCCTCGATGTCGCGCGCGGTGAAGATCCGCTCGTCGAAACCCTCGAAACGCCCGCACAGGATGATCACTCCGGGACCTGCCGCCAACTCGCGAATCCGGGCCTGGGTGATTGGGCGCCCGCGCGGGGTCATGGCGAGGATCGGACATTGCGGAGAGGAGGCGAGTGCATGGTCCACCGCCGCTGCCAGTACATCGGCGCGCAGCACCATGCCCGCGCCGCCGCCTGCGGGCGTATCATCGACGCTGCGATGGCGGTCGGTGGCAAAGTCACGAATCTGCACGCAATCGAGCGACCAGATGCCGTCCCCCAGCGCCCGCCCGGCCAGGCTGACACCCAAAGGGCCGGGAAACATCTCGGGATAAAGCGTCAGGACGGTGGCGGCGAAGGTCATAAAGTCCAGTTTTCAATCATCAAACCCGGCACGTCGGCGAAATCGCTCTCATTATTCGTCACGATAACGGCTCCCAGGCTGAGCGCATGCGCAGCCAGTAGCCGATCGAAACGGGCGCGCTTGAACGGCAATGTTGCATAGGCCCGCGCGGCGGCTTCGTCGAAGTCGATAATCGGGATCATGCGCAGGAAAGCGTCAAGAACCGCCCACCGGGGTGGCTTGCCATTCCACGTGCCCAGCGCAACCTCGGCAAAACTGATCGCCGATATGGCAACATCGCCCGGATAGCTGGACGCAAGACGCAAATTCAATTTGGAATGAATGGCTCCGCCCATCGAGTTGATCGCAAGATCGGAATCGATCAGGTAAATTGTCACTCTCCCGACAGCGCCTTGCGTCGTGCCATCGCGCTCGGCCTTTCCTCAAAATCTTCGCGCGGGGCTGGTTTGAAGCCCGGTAGCTTCCCGGCAAACCCGCTGACGTCGATCGTCTGACGCTGCTGCGGCTTGGCCCGGATCAGCAAGTCGCCATCGCGCTCGATGATGATCCATTCGCGGTTCGGCGCGATCCCCAGCGCGGCGGGCACGCGAATGGCCACCGAATTGCCCGATTTGAAACTTTTGGCGACATATTCCTTGCTCATCGCAGCCTCCGTATATACGCCATGTATATACTACGCCACGTAAGCCGCGTCAATCACCAGCCTCGCCGCATCCCACTCGGGCACAGCCTCTAGGCGCATCGGCACCATGAATCGCTGGCCGTCAGGCTGTTCGATCTCCAGCACATCGCCCGCGCCGTAATTTTCCACGGCAATGCACTGCCCCAGCGAGCGCCCGTCGCTGGACACCGCTGGCAGGCCGATCAAATCGGCGTGGTAATATTCGCCCTCGGTCAGCGGCGGCAGCAAGCTGCGCGGAACGGTCAGCGCTGTCCCGCGCAAGGCTTCTGCCGCATTGCGATCACTGACGCCAGCAAAACGGGCGATTGCCCCGCCCTTGCCGTCATCGCGCAGCTTTTCCACCGCCAAAGCACCATCGTTGAAGGCGTGGTAACGCTTCATCGCCGCCACGCCTTCGCCGAACAGTTTCAGCCGAACCTCGCCCGTAATGCCGTGCGCGCCGATGATCGCCGCCAGGGTTACGGGCCGGTCCGTGCCCAACCTCGTCAGGCCCCTGCTTCAGCTTCAGTGGGGGCTTCGGTTTCAGTGGGGGTTTCAGCCGGGGCTTCAGCTTCAGCCGGGGCTTCCTCGGCCGGTGCGGCGGCAGCAGCAGCGGCGGCTTCCTGCGCTTCGGCCAGCTTGGCAGCCTTGTCCTCGGCGCGTTCCTTGGCCTTCTTGCCGGGTTCGCCAGCCTGCGGATTATTGGTGGCGGCGCGTTCCTTGATCCCGGCCTTGTCGAGCATGCGGGCGACGCGATCGGTCGGCTGGGCGCCGACGCCAATCCAATAGCGCACGCGGTCCTCGATCAGGCGGACGCGGGCGACGTCGTCCTTGGCCAGCAGCGGATTATAGGTGCCGACCTGTTCGAGATACTTGCCGTCGCGGGGCGCGCGGCTGTTGGAGACGACGACCTTGTAATAGGGGCGCTTCTTGGACCCACCGCGCGAGAGACGAATAGCAACTGACATCAGATATACCCTTTCATGGTATGATTTGAGATTATTTCTTGAGAAATTTCGAAAAATCGGAGCCGCCCAGACCGGGTAATCCACCCATTCCGCCTAATCCAGCAGGACCGCCGCCCATGCCCATATCGGGTCCGATGCTCGGACCCAAACCTGGCATCGCCGCGCCCATGCCACCCTTGCCGAACAGAGCGGCCAGGCCCTTCATGCCGCCCATCTTCTTGATCTGCTTCATCGCCCGCTCCATTTCCTGGTGCATCTTGATGAGCTTGTTGATGTCCTGGACCTGCGTGCCCGAGCCTTTGGCGACGCGAATCTTGCGCTTGGCGTTAAGCAGGTCGGGCCTGGCGCGTTCCTTGGGCGTCATCGAGCCGATGATCGCATCCATCCGCAGCAGCACCCGGTCGTCCATGCCCGATTGGGCCATGGCGGCCTTGGCCTTCTTCATGCCGGGCATCATCCCCGCCAGCATACCCAGCCCGCCCATGCTCTGCATCTGGCGCAGTTGGGCGCGCAGGTCGTTCATGTCGAACTGACCCTTGGCCATGCGCTGGGCCAGCCGTTCGGCATCGTCCGCGTTAACCGCCGCTGCCGCCTTTTCGACCAGGCTGACGACATCGCCCATGCCCAGGATGCGCCCGGCCACACGCCCCGGATGGAACGGTTCGATCGCATCCAGCTTTTCGCCGGTGCCGGCAAATTTGATCGGCTTGCCGGTCACCGCGCGCATCGACAGCGCCGCACCGCCGCGCGCATCGCCATCCATGCGGGTCAGCACCACGCCGGTCAGCGCGATCTGCCCGGCAAAACTCTGCGCGACATTGACTGCATCCTGCCCGGTCAGCGCATCGACAACCAGCAGGGCTTCGCGCGGATTGGCGATGGCCGCGACCGCCTGCATCTCGTCCATCAACTGCTGATCGACATGCAGACGCCCGGCGGTATCGAGCAGCAGCACGTCGACCGCCTGCAGCTTGGCCGAGTGCATCGCCCGCGCGGCGATATCGGTAGGCTGCTGCCCGGCGATGACCGGCAGGGTGGCAACCCCGACCTGTTCGCCCAGCACCTTCAATTGTTCCTGCGCGGCGGGGCGATTGACGTCCAGCGACGCCATCATCACCTTCTTGCCCTGCTGTTCTTTCAGCAGCTTGCCCAGCTTGGCCGTTGTCGTGGTCTTGCCCGAGCCCTGCAGCCCGACCATCATGATCACCACCGGCGGCGCCGCGTTCAGGTCAAGGCCCACCGCCTCGCTGCCGCCGAGCATTTCGACCAGCGCATCATTGACGATCTTGACGACTTGCTGACCCGGCGTCACCGATTTCAGCACATTCTGGCCAACCGCCAGCTCGGTCACCTGGTCGATGAAGCGGCGCACCACCGGCAAGGCGACGTCGGCTTCGAGCAAGGCCACGCGCACTTCACGCATGGCATCACGAACGTCTTGTTCCTGCAGCGCGCCACGCCCGCGCAGCTTGTCGAAGACCCCGCCGAGCCGGTCTGCCAAACTATCGAACATGAGCATTCAACTCCGTCACGACGAAAGCGCCGGTGAGCGAAACCTCGCCGACCAGCCGCCTAAACACCAACGCGCCAACTGCGCCTAAAACGCACCCAATCCAAGGCAAAAACGCCGGCGGACGAAACCTCGTCAGCCAGCGCGCCTCCATGGGCGATAATCAAATGATGAATGGTGGAGCCTAGCGGGATCGAACCGCTGACCTCCTGCATGCCATGCAGGCGCTCTCCCAGCTGAGCTAAGGCCCCGTGCCATTCATGCGACCGCACCCTGCCAAGGCGAGGATGTGGCCACCTCCCCGCTCTCGCCGGGAGGAAAGCCCTCTAGGAGCGCCATTCCGGCTTGGCAAGGGGGGATCAATGGTCAGTTATCAGTGATCAGCGATCAGAAGCGCATCCGATCCCCGATCTGTGAATCACATCTCGTCGGGTTCGCCATCGTCATGGTTCGGCACGCCCAGATCGTCGTCACCGCCCAGATCGACATCGTTATCGGGCGAATCGCCGTCCTCGTCGATGTCGATATCCTCTTCGGCCAGATCGCCATCCGCGGTCTCGACGACCTTGGCTTTCTGCACTTCTTCATAAGGGACCGGCTGCTTCGACTTCAGCACCGGGTCGGCATGCCAGACATAGCCGCATTCGATGCAGGTGATCGGATCGCTCTTGCCGAGATCGTAAAAGCGGGTGCCGCATTTCGGGCAGCCGTGCTTGGCGCCCCATTCAGGCTTGACCATGGTAATTCCTCGCTGTGGCACGCCGCCGAGCGGCATGCTGAAATACAATAGATAATGACGGCGCATAATGGCAGGTTGGGGCTTGCGCCAGACGCGGTGCCGCGCGCCTTGCCATAGCGCAAGTGCGCTGTCAAAAGCCCGCCCGCACCGTCCGTCACCGGGCGGACATCCCCGCTCCGATGAAAGCGCCGCCTTCCTGTGTCAACCGCCGATCCATCCGCACCTGAATGCATGATGCGCCCACGCCATTTTTCGCCTTGCGGCCCGTTGCGCGGCGATTTTCGCGTTCCCGGCGATAAATCGATCAGCCATCGCTCGTTGATGCTGTCGGCGCTGGCGGTCGGTGAAAGCCGGATTTCCGGGCTGCTCGAAGGCGAGGACGTGATGGCCACCGCCGCTGCGATGCGGGCTATGGGCGCGACGATAAACCGCGTGGCAGCAGGCGAATGGCGCGTGCACGGCGTCGGGGTGGGCGCGCTGCTGCAGCCGCCAACCGCACTGGACATGGGCAATTCGGGCACCTCGACCCGGCTGCTGATGGGGTTGATCGCCAGTCACGCCATCACCGCGACCTTCATCGGCGACGCCAGCCTGTCGAAACGCCCGATGGGCCGGGTGATCGAGCCGCTCAGCCGCATGGGCGCCGCCATCACCGCTTCGCCGGGTGGCCGGCTGCCCTTGATGCTGCGCGGTGCCGCGCCGCCGGTCCCCATCGAATACCGCCTGCCGGTCGCCTCGGCGCAGGTCAAAAGCGCGATCCTGCTGGCGGGGCTGAACACCGCCGGCATCACCACGGTGATCGAGCAGGTCGCCACGCGCGATCATTCCGAGCGCATGCTGGCCGGTTTCGGTGCGGATATCACGGTCGAACGCGCAACGGACGGCACGCGAATCATCCGTATTCGCGGCGAGGCTGATCTGCGCCCGCAAACCATCGACGTGCCCGGCGATCCGTCCTCGGCGGCGTTTTTCATTGTCGCGGCGTTGCTGGTGCCGGGCAGCGATGTGACGATACGCAATGTCGGCCTCAATCCGACCCGCGCCGGGCTGATCACAGTGCTGCGCCAGATGGGCGGCGCCATCGTCGAACACAATCCGCGCGAGATTGGCGGTGAACCCGTTGCCGATCTGCATATTCGTCACTCCGCGCTGACCGGCATCGCCGTCGATCCAGCCTTGGCCCCCAGCATGATCGATGAATTCCCGATCCTGTTCCTGGCCGCAGCGCTGGCAAAAGGCCGCACCACGACTACCGGGCTGGAAGAATTGCGGGTCAAGGAATCGGACCGGCTGGCGGTGATGGCAGCGGCGCTGACCGCTGCGGGCGCGCGGGTGTCGGAAACGGCGGACGGACTGGTTATCGACGGCAGCGATGGCGAGCCACTAGCCGGTTCTGGGGCCGGTTCCAGTCAGGCGCGAATCGCCACCCATCTCGACCACCGCATCGCCATGACCATGGCGATTGCCGGGCTGATCAGCCGCGCCGGGGTGGAAGTGGATGACACCAGGCCAATCGCCACCAGTTTCCCGACGTTCGAGGCGCTGCTGGCCAGCCTTGGTTCCGGCGACGCGCAGGCATGATCATTGCCGGCGTGATTATCGCAGTGGATGGCCCGACCGCGTCCGGCAAGGGCACGATTGCGCAGGCGCTGGCCGCGCATTACCGCCTGCCGCATCTCGATACCGGACTGCTCTATCGCGCGGTCGGACGGCAAGTCGCGCTGAACCGGGGCGATCCCGATTCGCCCGCCGATGCGCTGGCCGCTTGCGCATTCGACGATGCGCTGCTGGCCGACGCGGAATTGCGCAGCGAAGCCAGTGGCGGTCTCGCCAGCCGGGTCTCGGTGCATCCGGCGGTGCGCGCCGCGCTTTACGATCGCCAGCGCGCCTTTGCCCTGCAACCGGGCGGCGCCGTGCTCGATGGTCGCGATATCGGCACGGTGATCGCCCCCGAGGCAGCGGCCAAACTGTTCGTCACCGCCAGCGTCCACGCCCGCGCCTTGCGGCGTTTCCTGGAAATGCAGAGTGCTGGCCGCGCCGCCACGCTGGCGGAAATCGAAGCCGATCTCGCCATGCGGGACGCGCGTGACAAGACCCGCGCCGTCGCGCCGCTGGTTGCCGCGCAAGGAGCAGCGGTCCTGGATACCTCGGACCTTGATCGCGAAGCCGCGATAGCCGCAGCCATCGCCATCGTCGAAAATATCAGGACGCCATGACGTCCGCGCCCGACTGCACCCCCGCCTGCATCATCGCCATCGCTTCCGCGGCTATCGCGATACTGCGCTTGCGCGCGTCGTGATCGTAAATCATGCTGGTGATTATCACTTCATCGGCCTGGGTTCGCGCGATGAACGCGGCCAGCCGCTCGGCCACCATTTCGCGCGTACCGATTGCGGCGCAGGTCATGCTATCGTTGAGCATGTGCTGCACTGGCGCTGGCAGGCTGTCGTAATAGCCCGGCAACGGCGGGCGAAAACCGCCACCCACCGCGCCCGTGCGCAAGGCGACAAATCTTTGCTGCATCGATGATGCGACCAGTTGTGCCTCTTCGTTCGAGTCCGCCGCGAAAACATTGAAACCAACCGAGACATAAGGTCGCGCCAGCATCGCTGAAGGCCGAAAATGCGCGCGATAGATCGCCAGCGCCTGGTCCAGCATCTGCGGCGCGAAATGCGAGGCAAAACCATAAGGCAGGCCCAGCGCCGCCGCCACCTGCGCGCCATAGGTACTGGACCCCAGAATCCACAAGCGCACATCCGCGCCAGCACCCGGTGTCGCGGTAAACCCGATTTGCTGGTCGCCGGCAAAATAGCCCTGCAACTCCAGCACATCGTGCACGAAATTATCGGGCGAACTGGCAAGCGTGCGCCGCAACGCCTGGGCTACTCGCCCGTCCGAGCCGGGCGCGCGGCCCAGCCCCAGGTCGATGCGCCCCGGATACAACGCATCCAGCGTGCCGAATTGCTCGGCGATCTGCAACGGCGCATGATTGGGCAACATGATCCCGCCCGCGCCGATACGGATGCTGCGCGTCGCCGCGCCGATATGGGCCAGCACGACACTGGTCGCCGCGCCGCCGACCCCCGCCATGCCGTGATGTTCTGCCACCCAATAGCGTTCGAAACCCAGCGCTTCGCAATGCGCGGCGATGTCCCCGGCATTGGCCAGCGCGGCACCGATCGTGCCGTCCTGCAGGATCGGCACGAGATCGAGAAAGGATAATTTGGTCATCGTCGCGATGTGGCGCGCGGCATGGCGAAAACAAGAGGGCGCGTGGCAAAACAACGGGCCCTATTCGCTTGCGTTTTTACCCGGTTTCACTTAGGCGCCGCCCGTTCCCTGCGGTCGCGAGTCCACAAGGAGCGCCTGCGACAAGCATTCGGCCTTGCAGGCATTTCGGCCCTTAGCCCCGTTCCGGCATGGTGCCTGTGCGGTGAAAAGACCGGCGGATTCAACCGCCTGGCCGGCAAAATCACTATTAGGATCCCCCCTGAATGGCCAGTTTGGCAAACCCTACCCGCGATGATTTCGCGGCTCTCCTTGATGAAACACTCGGCGGCGCCGGGTCCGGCGGCTTTGAAGGCCGCGTCGTCAAGGGCACTGTTACCGCCATCGAAAACGACAAGGCCGTCATCGACGTCGGCCTGAAAAGCGAAGGCCGCGTGGCGCTGCGTGAATTCGCGATGCCCGGCCAGCCGCACGGATTGTCCGTGGGCGATGAAGTCGAAGTTTATGTCGATCGCGTCGAAAATGCCGATGGCGAAGCGATGCTGTCGCGCGACCGCGCCCGCCGCGAAGCCGCGTGGGACAAGCTGGAAACCGAATTCGGCGAAGGCAAGCGCGTCGAAGGCGTGATCTTTGGCCGCGTCAAGGGCGGCTTCACCGTCGATCTCGACGGCGCCGTGGCCTTCTTGCCCGGCAGCCAGGTCGATATCCGCCCGGTCCGCGATGTCACCCCGCTGATGGACGTGCCGCAGCCTTTCCAGATCCTCAAGATGGACCGCCGCCGTGGCAATATCGTCGTGTCGCGTCGCGCTGTTTTGGAAGAAACCCGCGCCGAACAGCGCTCGGGCCTGATCCAGAACCTGGCCGAGGGCCAGATCATCGTCGGCACGGTCAAGAACATCACCGATTACGGTGCCTTCGTCGATCTGGGCGGCATCGACGGCCTGCTCCATGTCACCGACATGAGCTACAAGCGCGTCAATCACCCCAGCGAAGTCATCAACATCGGCGATGAAGTGCGCGTGCAGATCGTTCGCATCAATCAGGACACGCAGCGCATCAGCCTGGGCATGAAGCAGTTGGAAAGCGATCCCTGGGATGGCGTCGCCGCCAAATACCCGGTCGGCGCAAAGCTGCATGGCGTCGTCACCAACATCACCGAATATGGCGCTTTCGTCGAGTTGGAAGCAGGCATCGAAGGCCTGGTCCACGTCTCGGAAATGTCCTGGACCAAAAAGAACGTCCACCCCGGCAAGATCGTTTCGACCAGCCAGGAAGTCGATGTGCTGGTACTGGAGGTCGATTCGGACAAGCGCCGCATCAGCCTGGGCCTCAAGCAGGCGGTCCAGAACCCCTGGGAAGCCTTTGCCGACAAGCATCCGGTTGGCTCCAGCGTCGAAGGCGAAGTCAAGAACGCCACCGAATTCGGGCTGTTCATCGGCCTGGATGGCGACGTCGATGGCATGGTCCACATGTCCGACATTGCCTGGGGCATCTCGGGCGAAGACGCGCTGGCGCTGCACCGCAAGGGTGAGCAGGTCTCGGCGGTCGTGCTTGATGTCGATGTCGACAAGGAACGCATCAGCCTCGGCATGAAGCAGCTTGAAAAGGGCGCTCCGGCCGCTGCCGGAACCCCGGCCGCAACCGCTGCCGGTGCCTTGCGCCGCAACGAAGTCGTCACCGTCACCGTCCTCGAAGTCCGCGAAGGCGGCCTGGAAGTGCAGGCGGGCGAAGACGGCTCGACCGGCTTCATCAAGCGCAGCGACCTTGGCCGCGACCGCGACGAACAGCGCTCCGACCGCTTCCAGGTCGGCCAGAAGCTGGACGCCATGGTCATCGGTTTCGATCGCTCGAAAAAGCCGAACTTCTCGATCAAGGCGCGTCAGCTGCACGAGGAAAAGGAAGCCGTGGAACAATATGGTTCGTCGGATGCCGGTGCTTCGCTGGGCGATATCCTGGGCGCTGCGCTCAAGAACCGCAGCTAAAACTTAATCTTTGCCGCGTTAAACAAAGCCCGTCCGCTTACCCAAGCGGGCGGGCTTTGCCGTTTGCAGGCCGACGCGCTATGCTGGGGGCACTCACCCCCGGAGTGCTTGCCGTGTCCCTTGAAATCCACCAGTTTCCCTGCCTCGACGATAACTACGGCTTTCTGCTGCATGACCCGGCCAGCGGCGAGACCACCTGCATCGATACCCCCGATGCCGACGCTTATCTGGCCGCCGCCGCCGCCAAAGGCTGGCGCATCACCCAGATCTGGAACACCCACTGGCACCCCGACCATGCCGGCGGCAATGCCGCGATCAAGCTCGCCACCGGCTGCACCATCACTGCGCCTGCCGCCGAAGCCAGCAAGATCGCCGAAATTGACTGGACCGTGGCCCACGGTGATGAAGTCAAACTGGGCGCTTACACGGCCAAAGTCATCGACGTTGGCGGGCATACGCTGGGCCACATCGCCTACCATCTGCCCGAGGCGTCCATTGCCTTCGTCGGCGATGCCCTGTTCGCCCTGGGCTGCGGCCGCATGTTCGAAGGCACCGCGCCGCAGTTCTGGGCCAGCCTGTCGCGGCTCAAATCTTTGCCTGCGCAAACCACGCTGTACTGCGCGCATGAATACACTGCATCGAACGCCCGCTTCGCGCTCCATGCCGACCCCGACAATGCTGCGCTGGCCGATTATAACCGCGAAATAACCAAGAAACGCGCGGCTAACCAGCCAACCGTGCCATTCGATCTGGCGCGCGAACTGGCCACCAATCCGTTCCTGCGCGCCGATGACCGGGCTTTGCAGGCGCGCTGGGGCGGCGGCGATGCTGTCGCAACCTTTGCCGCGTTGCGCCAAGCGAAGGACAGCTTTTAGGACGTATGTTGGTATGGAGAAAGGAGCCCGCCCCCGAGGCCACCAAAACCGGTTCCCGCATTTTGCCTTCACGCGCTATTCGATGATCCGGGATTCCGGAAAAGGGATAAACTCGGCCCGATCGGCATCCGGCAGCTTCATCCGGCCCTGATTCCAGTCCTCTTTGGCTTGCAGGAGGCGTTCGTGGCGCGATGAGACGAAATTCCACAGCATGAAGCGTTCGCCGATTGGCTCACCGCCCAATACCATCACGATCGCAGGCTCGCGCGCGATGACCGCCACGCTGCCGCCGGGCGAAAGCACGGCCATCTGGCCTGTGTGAAGCTCGTTGCCGCCAACCTCCACCAGGCCCTGCGCGCAATAAATCGCGCGTTCCGAATACTCCTGTGGGATCGTCCGGCGCGCGCCCGTCGCCATGGTCCAATGCATATAGAATTGCGGGGAGTGGACGGGCACCGCTGCCTGCATCCCTTCGGCCGACCCGGCAATCAGCTTGCCATGGACGCCGGGCTCATCCCAGGTCGGCAAGTCGGCACCGGCGTGATGATGAAAGGACGGTGCCATTTCCTCGAACTCTTCGGGTAAAGCCACCCAAGCCTGAATGCCGTGCATATGCGCGCCGTGGACGCGGGCATAATCGAAGCGTTCGGAATGGGTGATGCCGCTGCCCGAGATCATCCAGTTGACTTCGCCGGGATGAATTTCCTGCGTGAAACCCAGGCTGTCGCGATGGGTGATCGCACCGTCGTAAAGGTAGGTCACGGTGGCAAGACCGATATGCGGATGCGGCCTGACATCGAGATCGCGTGGCAAGCCGGGCGCAAGATCGACCGGACCCAGATGGTCGAAAAAAATATACGGTCCCACCATCCGCCTGGCGTGGAACGGCAATACTCTGCCGACGGTCAAGCCGCCGCCCAGGTCGTGGCTGCGCCGGTCGATGATGCGTTCAATCATGTGTCGGTCACGTCCCTCTGCTGTCGCCATGGAGGTGAATATGCAAGCGATCGGTGAAGCGGAAACCGTAGAGCGAACAGGCATCGCTCAGCCAGATCGCACGCGCGCGCAAAATCGCGCTGTCGCGGCCTTCGGGCATGAGCAGGATGCGGGCGGAGGGAATGGCGTATTCGTCCGCCAACGCGCACACTTCGGAGAGATCGGCAGGCTGGGCGATGACGAATTTGAAAAAGACGCGCGGGTTGCCGGCGAAATAGCGCAGCGTTTCGGGGATGAGTGCCAGCTCCCGCGCGTTCCCCGAATGCGCGAGCTTGGGGCTGACGTTATATTGATCGATCAGCGCGTCGAGCGCGGGTGTGGGCATGACGGTGCCGTTGGTTTCGACCTCGATCTGCATCGCAGGCAGATCCGCGATCAGGCGGACCAGCGCCGGGGCCTGCAACAGCGGTTCGCCGCCGGTGATGACCAGCCGCGTTCTGCCCAGCGCCGCGATGCGCGCGGCGACGTCGGCTTCGGGCAGCGACAATTGGTTGGCGATGCGATCGAAGGCGATGCCGTCGCGGTGCGGCCGGTTATCGCCGGCAAAGCGCCAAGTATACGCGGTATCGCACCACACGCAGGCCAGATTGCAGCGCGACAAGCGGACGAATGCGCACGGCCATCCCGCCGACGGACCTTCGCCTTGCAAGGCGGTAAAGATTTCCGGCTCGCCGGGCGTTACCGTGGCGAGGATCAGCGGCATCTGAAATAGCTCGGCGAAAGCGAGACTTGTCGCACCAAACCCCGTCTACCCTGAGCTTGTCGAAGGGCTGCCCTTTGCTTTTCCACCGGGCAAAGCGAAGGACAGTCCTTTGACAAGCTCAGGACGGACGGGGAAAGCATGTTCATCCCAACCGCGCCAGCGCCGCCGTCAGGCGCTCGGCCTCGACGGCATGCGCGGCGTAGTCGGCGCGGGCCTTTTCTACCGCTTCGGGCTTGGCCTTTTCCACGAACGCCGGATTGCCCAGGCGACCTTGCAGCGCCTTTGCCTCCCTGGTGGAGGCTTCCAGCGCCTTGGTCAGGCGGGCCTTTTCGGCGGCGATGTCGACGATGCCTTGCAGCGGCAGGATCACGGTCGATGTGTCGGCGATCACCTGCATGCATTGCGTGGCGGGAGGGGCCGTATCGAACACCGCCTCCAGCTTGACCATGCGCCGCAGCAGTTCGGGCAGGCGGGGGAATGCGCCGGTCATCGCCTTCACGACATCGTCGAAATAGGCGGTCATGGTCAGGCTGGGGGCGATGCCCATCTCGTTGCGGGCGGAACGGATTTCGCTGATCAGGCGGATTGCGAAATTGACCGCGTTGCGCGCCTCGCCATCGACGGCCGCCCGCGGCTCAGGCCAGCGCGCGACGATCAATTCGGCATCGCGTGCGCCCAGGCTGTTCCACAATTCCTCGGTGACGAAGGGCATGAAGGGGTGCAGCATGACCAGGATCTGGTCGAGCACCCAGCCAGCCACGTCACGCGTTTCGCCGTCGATCTGGCCTTTGATGAGTTCCAGATACCAGTCGCAGAACTGGTCCCAGACGAAGTGGTAAATGGCGTTGGCGGCAGCGTCGAAGCGCAGTTCCGCCATCGCCCGGTCCAATTCGGCCAGCGTTTCGACGACTTCGCCGATGATCCACTGGTTCACCGCCAGCGTGGCCGACGGCGCGGCCAACGAGGTGCTGGCGCCGATGCCGTTCGACTGGCAGAACCGGGCGGCGTTCCACAGCTTGGTGGCAAAGTTGCGATAGCCTTCGACGCGGCGTTCATCCATTTTCACGTCGCGGCCCTGGCTTTCCATCGCCGCCATGAAAAAGCGCAAGGCATCGGCACCGTATTTGTCGATCAGCACCAGCGGATCGATGACGTTGCCCTTGGATTTGGACATCTTCTGGCCATCGGCGGCGCGCACCAGCCCATGCAGATACAGCCGCCGCCACGGCACCTCGCCATGGTTGAAGTGCATCCCCTGCATCGCCATCCGCGCGCACCAGAAGAACAGGATGTCGAAGCCCGAGATCAGCAGGTCATTGGGATAGTGGCGCGCGAGGAGCGTGGTTTCTAAGCCCCTCCCCTTCAGGGGAGGGGTTGGGGTGGGGTCTATCGTCTTGGCGCCACGTATGGGGCTAGACCCCACCCC
>JALYHR010000007.1 GCA_030776465.1 Pseudomonadota bacterium | reverse complement strand
CCGCCGAACCGATCGCCGCCAGCGTTGCCGCCGCCCATGAAGGGATCAAAGCTCTCCTCGCCGAACCCGTCGCGCTTGTCTCGGCCCCTGCCGCGACGTCCTCTATCAAAACCCATAACCCCGAACGTACCTTCGCTTCGCCCAATGCACATCGCTCGGCAACGTGGACGATCCGCGCCGCTCGACAAGATCAGGAGTCGGGATAGTCCACGAAACCGACCTTGGTTTATCTCACTTATACCAAAAAAACGGTCATTGCGAACAGATTCGAAAGTCAAGCCGGAGCTCGCGGGAACAATGTTTAGAACCGTGGAAAAGCAAGAAAACACTTGAGAGTTTTTCGCAACTTGCGTCGAGTCGGCACCAGCCCGCTTCCCTGCCCGGCCACCCATAGTTTACTATAGTGGGGTGGCCGGGCGGGGGAGCGGGCTGGTGCCGTCTTAACCGGAAAAACTCTAGACGCCGGGCTGCGGGAGCCCGCTTGTCAGAATGCCTGGCGTTCGGCACAAGCGCGACTTCCGCAACGCCGGTCACATGGCGCCATCACGCTCCAGGAGTTTCAGCGATGTTCCGTAAACTGTCCGACCGGGTCTGGGCCAGTCCGCAAATCGGCCTTGCCGAAGTAGCCGTCGCCGCAGCGCAGGGCATCGGGCTGATCATCAACAACCGGCCCGAAGGCGAAAGTGACGACCAGACCGCGGGCCCGGAAATCGAAGCGGCGGCCCGCGCCGCCGGAATGGGCTATGTCGCGATCCCGGTCACCCATTCCGGTTTCAGCGAGCCGCAAGTGACGGCGATGGCCGCAGCGTTGGAGGATTCAGACACCTCGGTGCTGGCCTATTGCCGCTCGGGCACGCGCTCGACCTTGCTATGGGCGTTGGCGCAGGCCAGCCAGGGCGCTGACCCTGCCCAATTGGCCACGCATGCCGCCAGAGCTGGCTACGATGTCTCACCGATCGCGCCCTTGCTCGACATGCTCGCGGCAAAGACGCGCGGTACTGCCGGATAGGTTTTCGCTCGCAGCTGCGGCTCCGGCCTGGAATACCTGTCCTGAGCTTTGCGCATAAAAAAAGGGCCGGAGCGGCTGGCTCCGGCCCTTCAGGTGCGTTCGCAGGAGGAACGTCGGATGGCGAGACCGGGGGAGGAGAGGAGAAGCCCCAGCCTCGCCAAACTTGGTCGGAGAAGGTGCGGTCCTGTCGAACCGCACCTTCTCCAATGTACTCAGTAGTTGTAGGCGCGTTCGCCGTGCTCGGTGATGTCCAGGCCTTCACGCTCAGCGTCTTCACTGGGACGCAGGCCGAAGATCTTGTCGATCGCGAAGTAAAGCACCGCCGAAACGATACCCGACCACAGCAGGGTTACGGAAACACCGGTGGCCTGAACCACCATCTGGTGCGCCATGTTGTAGGGGTTATGCGGATCGGTACCGCCAACATACGGGAACTTCGAGTAGTCAGCCGCACCTTGACCGCCCAGCCATGGGGCAGCCAGCACGCCGGTCATCAGCGCGCCGATGATCCCGCCGATGCAGTGGACGCCGAACACGTCGAGAGCATCGTCGTAGCCGAACATGTTCTTCACCTTGGTGACGAAGAAGAAGCAGATCGGCGAAACCATCAGGCCCAGCACGATCGCGCCCATTGGCCCGACATAACCCGAAGCAGGCGTGATCGCGACAAGGCCGGCAACCGCGCCCGAAGCTGCACCCAGCATCGAGGGCTTGCCGTGGACGAACTGGTCGCAAAGCGCCCAGCTGACAGCGGCAGCGGCAGTGGCAAAGTAGGTGTTGATGAAGGCCAGCGAAGCGCCGCCAGTAGCTTCGAGGTTGGAACCGGCGTTGAAGCCGAACCAGCCCACCCATAGCAGCGAAGCGCCGATCATGGTCATGGTCAGCGAGTGCGGAGCCATGGTTTCCTTGCCGTAGCCCAGGCGCTTGCCCAGGAACAGGCAGCCGATCATGCCAGCGATACCGGCATTGATGTGCACCACGGTGCCGCCGGCAAAGTCCAGCGCGCCCTTGTTGAACATGAAGCCGCCATCGCCATTAGGCGTCGTCGGTTGGCCGATCGACGCATAATAGAAGTCGGGGCCAGCCCAGTACCAAACCATGTGCGCGATCGGATAATAGGCGAAAGTCGACCACAGCACCATGAACAGCATCAGCGGCCAGAACTTCACCCGGTCGGCAAGGCTGCCGATGATCAGGGCGGCAGTGATGATCGCGAACGTCGCCTGGAAACACACATAGGTGTATTCCGGCAGGTAGACGTTGTTGGAGAACGTCGCGACTACCGTTGTCGCATCGACGCCATGCATGAACGCCTTGCTGAAGCCGCCCCAGAATGGCGCCGTCGCGCCGGAACCGGCGGTGAAGGCCATCGAATAGCCCCAGCATGCCCAGGTGATCGTGCAGATCGAGATGATCATGAACACCTGCATCAGCACGCTCAGCATGTTCTTGGTGCGGACAAGGCCGCCATAGAACAGGGCCAGGCCCGGGATCGACATCATCAGCACCAATGCGGTCGAGACCAGCATCCAGGCATTGTCGCCCTTGTTGGTCATGGTCGCTTCAAATGCGGTCTGCAGGGCTGGCGAAAGCTTGGCCAGATCGACCAGCGGCGCGGAAGCCGGAACTGCGGTCGGCAGTGCTGCGGCAGCCGTGCTGGCCGAAGAAGCCGCCATCGTGGCGGCAGAAGCAGCGGCCGTGGCTGCCGACGAGGCTGCGCTGGCAGCGTCCTGGGCAAAAGCGGCGGTGGCGGCAAAGAGCGATGTGCCCAACGCGCCCGCGCCGCAAATCAATTTGCGGATCATGGTGGTATCCCTCCAATGGGAAGCGCCGCTCACAGCGCGGTGTCCCCGGTTTCACCGGTACGGATGCGGGTCGCGGATGCGAGATCGAGCACGAAAACCTTACCGTCGCCGATGGCATCGGTGCTGGCAGTGTGCTGGATGGTTTCGACGACGCGCGCTGCCAGTTCGTCGCTGGCGGCGATTTCGATTTTCACCTTCGGCAGCATGTTGGTCGAATATTCTGCGCCGCGATAGATCTCTGTCTGCCCTTTTTGCCGCCCGAAACCCTTGACTTCGGTAACGGTCATGCCCGCAACGCCAATGGCGCCAAGAGCTTCGCGAACCTCGTCCAGCTTGAACGGCTTAATGATGGCGATGATGAATTTCATCCGTGCCCCCTGATAGCCACCGGCCAAGCGCCGGCCTTCAACATAAAGCAACAAGCATGCCAATTAACCAAATGTTCACTATTCGGTGGTTCTTTAGGAACCGCTTTTTCGCGACTGCGTCCATAACGCCTGAATCTTGCGCAGTTGCACAATTTTTGGGCATCGTTTGCACCGTCAACCGCGCAGCAACCCCGAGCCGCAGCGATCTGATACGCCCCGCTCGGTCTCCTGACTTATAATCAATCCGGTCTCCTGACTCTCAATGAAGCCGGGGGTAACAGTCGGGAAAATTCTAGTGGGCCGCACATAACTCCTCGAAGCTCGCTTCTACCAGCGTGACGTGGTGGAGCATCGCCGCGTGTGCGGCGTCTGCGTTGCCGCGCACGATTGCCTTGACCACTGATGCATGCTCCGCATGCGACCTCGGCAGGCGGCCCTCGAGACTGAACTGCGCACGGCGGAAAGGCAGGAGCCGCCGCCGCATCGCGGCAGTCATCTCGGCAAGCACGCTGTTATGCGCGCCAGCGTAGATCATGGTGTGGAAGGCGTGGTTGGCCTCGGCATAAGCGCCAGTATCGCCAGCCTCGGCGATGACCCCCATGTTATCCTGATGGGCTTGCAGACGGCGGCGCTCGGTCGGGGACATCGAAATCGCCGATAAGCGCGCGCAGGTCGCCTCAAGCTCACCCATCGCGACGAACAGTTCCTCCAGCTGCGCGGGGGTGACCCTGGCAACGAAGGCGCCGCGCCGGGGACGAATTTCGATGAGCCCGGTCATGGCCAGCTGGTGCAGCGTTTCGCGCACCGGCGTGCGTGAAACACCAAAGCGCTCGGCGAGTTGCTGCTCGTCGAGTCGCGCTCCGGGGGCAAATTCTCCGGCGAGGATAGCTTCCGCCAAGACTTCACCAAGCTTGTCGGCCGTACTGCCGGCCATTGAAATTCCTCCGTTATATTGCTCGCCCGGCCAGCGATGCGGCCTCGTGCATACTAAAGTGACAGTTAGAATACAACGGGCTTGACGGGCTATCTGTTGTATGCAAGATTTCCTTACGGCATACAATGTGGGGGGCTCGCGCAGTAGCGCGGGGTGAAAACGGGGGATGTCTGGGCGCCAACCAGTTATGGAGCGACCCGACAATGCGTAAGACAATGCTTCTCATGGCCGCCGGTGCGGCCTTCGGCCTTTCGTCTGCGGCCCAGGCCGACGACAACTCTTGGCAACTTCACGGCTTCGGCGACATTTCGGTCAAGAACGACTATGTGACCCCACGTGGGCTTGTCGTTACTACAAAGGGCGCCACGGTCCAGGTGCTCGACGGCCTGGTGTTTGTCGCCCCGGACGGAATTGCCTTCCACGCCGGCACCTGGCTCGATCTGAACCCGGGTTATGACCACACGGAAAATACCACTGCGGTCAACGAATTCGATTGGTTTGCCGGTGTCGATGTGCCGATTGCCAAGCATCTCAAGGGTGGGGTCGAGGTTGGCCAGTTCATCAGCGGCCAGCCGTCGGTCGCGTTTCACGATGAAACCAACATCGAATTCAACCTGAAATACTCCGACACGCCGCGCGGCGGCTTGTCCTTCAATCCCTATGCCAAGCTGTTCTATGCCGTCCATGGCGACTCGACGGTGGTACTGGGCGACAAGGGTCACACTTTCGACGTCGAACTCGGCGCAGTACCAACCTACGCTGGCAAGGGGTTCACGCTGAGCGCCCCGACCTGGGTCACGGTCGGTCCGAAAACCTACTGGGGTTCCACGAAGAACTATCCGCTCACGGTTCCGGGGCAGAACTTCGGCGTGATCTCCACCGGGCTCAAGGCAGCAATGCCGCTGACCATGCTCAAAGGTGGTGGAGGCGCTTCGGTCTACGCCTTTGGCCAGTACTACCATATCATCAACGACAATCTCGTCACGTCCGAATCCCTGCTTAACGGCGGTGCCAACAAACGCGACCGGGTCGTGTTCGGCGTGGGCTTCGGCTTTGGCTTCTGACGACCCGGCGGTCTTTCGGGATGGCACGGCGCAGCGCTGGTGATCGATGAAAAGGGAAAGGCAATGGCAATGACTGTTGTGTCTGCAAAACCCTATGAATTCGTCCTTGAACCGGACAAGGCCGCGCTGCTGATCATCGACATGCAGCGCGACTTTGTCGAACCTGGCGGTTTTGGTGAATCGCTCGGCAATGATGTGGCGCAATTGCGCGGTGCGATCGCGCCACTGACAGCCCTGCTGGGTGCAGCGAGGCGGGCGGGCCTGCTGGTGATGCACACCCGTGAAGGCCACAAGCCCGATTTGTCCGACCTGCATGAGACCAAGCGGGTGCGCGGCAAGGCCGCCATGACCATCGGCGACGCAGGCCCGATGGGCCGGATCCTGATTATCGGCGAACCGGGCCATGACATCATTCCCGAGCTATACCCGATCGCGGGCGAGCCGGTGATCGACAAGCCGGGCAAGGGCGCCTTTTACAACACCGAGTTGACCGATCTTATTGCCGCGCACGGCATTTCCCAACTGATCGTATGCGGCGTCACCACCGAGGTCTGCGTCCATACCACGGTGCGCGAGGCGAATGATCGCGGCATCGAATGCCTGGTGCTGTCGGATTGCACCGCTTCCTATTTTCCCGAATTCCACGAAACGGCCTTGCGCATGGTCGCAGCGCAAGGCGGCATCTTTGGCTGGGTCAGCGACTCAGCCAGCGTAATTGCGGCGCTGACCGTACCGGCGGAACCGGCTGCAAGCTGACCAAGGGGAAACGACCATGACGACGACAACGAGCGATACGAAGCCGGTCCCGGCTTCGGCCATTCCATGGTGGACACCAGGCGACTGGAACGCCTTCTTCGGTTTCGGCACTAATATCCTGGTCAACATCCTGGTTTTGACCGGGTTGTTGCGCTTCGTGCTGAAGCTGCCCGATGATATCGTCTTTGGCCGCATTCTTCCCGCAGTCGGGCTGATGCTGTTCCTGAGCACGGTGTATTATGCCTGGCTCGCGCGCAAGCTGGCGATATCGACCGGACGGACCGATGTCTGCGCGCTGCCGTCCGGGATCAGCGTCCCGCACATGTTCGTGGTCACCTTCGTGGTCATGCTGCCAATCCTGCTGAAAACCCATGATCCGCTGCAAGCCTGGGGCGCGGGCCTGACCTGGGTATTCATCCAGAGCTTCGTGCTGATGATCGGCGGCTTCATCGCGCCGGTTATCCGGCGGATCACGCCGCGCGCGGCGCTGCTTGGCTCGCTCGCCGGTATTTCGCTGACCTTCATCTCGATGGGCCCCGGCGCGCAGCTGTTCATGACGCCGCTGATCGGGGTCGTCTGCCTGGCGGTGATCCTGGCCAGCTGGCTTGGCAATTATCGCTATCCCGGCGGCATTCCCGGCGGGCTGATGGCGATCATCGTCGGCTCGGTGATCGCCTGGGGCGCCAACATGATGGGCTATCCGATCGGCGGCGTCGGTCCCGACAAGGTTTCGTCCGCGCTGTCCAGTTTTGCCTTCCATGTGCCGCTGCCGGCGATTGGCCACATCCTGGCCGGATTCAACTATGTCGGCGTGATCCTGGTCACCGCGATCCCTTTCGGCATATATGATCTGGTCGAGGCGATGGACAACGTCGAAAGCGCCACCGCCGCCGGCGATCCGTTCCCGACCACGCGGGTGCTTACCGCCGACGGCATCATCAGCCTTATCGGCTGCTGCATGGGCAATCCGTTCATCAATGCGGTCTACATCGGCCATCCCGGCTGGAAGGCGATGGGTGGCCGGATGGGCTATTCGGCGGCAACCGGCGTGCTGATGCTGGTGCTGACCTGGTGCGGCATCATCGGGCTGATGATGGCGATCATTCCCTCGGTCGCGCTGCTGCCGATCCTGCTCTACATCGGCATGCTGATCGGCGCGCAGGCGTTCCAGGAAAGCCCGCACCGCCATGCCCCGGCGATCGTGCTGGCGATCGTTCCGACGATCGCCAACTGGGGTGCGACGCAGATCAACAACGCGCTGGCCTCGGCCAATACCAGCGCGGACAAGGTCGGATATGATGCGCTCGCCAGCAATGGCGTGTTGCTGCAGGGGCTGCAGACGCTCGGCTCGGGCGCGACCCTGGCCGGGATCATCCTGGGCTCGATCACGGTGATGATCATCGATGGCAAGCTGATGAAGGGCGCCTACTTCGCCTTTACCGGAGCGGCACTGACCTTTTTCGGGTTGATCCACTCGGCCACCGGGGTCGGCTTCTTGCAGACCCCGGCGGTGGCGGGCGCCTATGCGATGGTCGGCATTTTCCTGGCGATCTGTTCGCGCAAGGCGCAGATCATTGCCGAATTCGAGGAAATAGTCCACCACCACGGTCATTCGCCGGAGGCTGCGGAATAGAATCCTGTGCCGTTAACCGAAGATCAGGTTCGTCTCCTGGCCACTCTGGCCAGGATCGATATCACGCCCGGCCAGATGCCGGGCGTGATTGGCAATCTTGAAACCCTCCTGGCGCAAGCCGCGCTGCTGTTCGATCCGCCGGTCGATCCGCTGCTCGAACCGGCGCCGGTGTTTGTTCCATGATCGCAGAAGTCGTCGGTCCCCAAACTGGCCTGGAAAGCCAAACTGGACTGGAAAAATGGCCGGGCGTCGCCGCGATTGCCGGGTGGGTCCGCAGTGGGGCGCTGTCGGCAGTTGCGCTGATCGAAAGTTTGCTCGCCCGGATCGAGGCCGAAAATCCGCGCTACAATTGCTTCACCGCGATCCTGTCCGACCGCGCCCGCGCCGAGGCGGCAGCAGTCGATGCGAAAGTCGCCCGGGGTGAAGATCCGGGCCCGCTTGCGGGGATGCCATTCGGGGTCAAGGACAATTACGACGTTGCCGGGCGCGTGACGACGGCAGGATCGGTGGTCAACCGCAGCCTGCCCCCGGCGCAGGCCGACGCGGTGCTGATCCAGCGTCTCAATCGCGCCGGGGCGGTCCTGGTCGGTACGCAGAACATGGACGAGTTCGCCTACGGTTTCACCACCGAGAACGCGCATTACGGGGCGACGCGCAATCCTCTCGACCCCAGGCGCAGCGCGGGCGGGTCATCGGGAGGATCGGGGGCAGCGGTCGCGGCGGGATTGTGCGCGCTGTCGCTGGGCACCGATACCAATGGCTCGATCCGGGTACCGGCATCGTTTTGCGGGGTGTTCGGATTGAAGCCCAGCTATGGCCGCCTGCCGCGGACCGGAACCTTCCCTTTCGTCCACGACCTCGACCATCTCGGCCTGCTGGGCCGCAGTGCCGCCGACCTCGCGCAGGTCTATGACGCCGTGCAGGGCTACGATGCGGGCGATCATGCCTGCGGGCGGCGTGCGACCGACCTGACCGCCCCCGGCCTCGACACGCCGCTCGACGGCAGCATCGCGGTGCTCGGCGGCTGGTTCGACGAACTCGCCGACGATCAGGGGCGCGAGGCGGTGGCGTTGGTTGCCGAGGTGCTGGGGGCAAGCGACAGGATCGTCCTGCCCCATGCACAACGCGCGCGCGCGGCGGCTTTCGTGCTGACTGCTGCCTCGGGAGGCAATCTGCATCTGGAGGCGTTGCGCGCGAATGCCGATGCCTTCGATCCTGCCACCCGCGACCGGCTGCTGGCCGGCACGCTGGTGCCTGCCAATGCCGTCCTCCAGACGCAGCGCTGCCGCGCCCAGTTCCATGCCGAAGTGATGCAGGCGTTTGCCCGGCACCAATTGTTGATTGCTCCGGCGACGCCGTGCAGTGCGCCGCTGTTGGGCCAGCCGACGATCCGCGTCGGCGGCAGCGATGTGCCCGCGCGTGCGAACATCGGCTTGCTGACGCAGCCGCTCAGCTTCATCGGCCTGCCGATCGTCTCGGTGCCGTTGCGCAATCGCGCGATGCCGATCGGCGTCCAGCTGATTGCGCCGCCGTGGCGCGAGGATCTCGCGCTGCGTGCTGCTGCCCTGATCGAGCGCGCTGGCGTCGCCAGCACGGATTACCAATGACCCTCATGACGATCGACGATCCCGCCGTGCTGGCCGAGGTGGAATCCGCTTTTGCGGCATACGAGACCGCGCTGATGACCAACGATCTCGATGCGCTGGATGCGCTGTTCTGGCACGCCCCGCAGACCGTGCGGATCGGTCCGGGCCAGAACCTGTATGGTATCGATGAAATCCGCGAGTTTCGCGCCAACCGCCCAGGCGGATCGCCTCCGCGCCGTCTGTTGAAGGTGGTGATCACGTCATTCGGCGCCGATTTCGCCACTGCCACAGCCGAGTTCCAGCGCGACGGTACGGCAGTTCCGGGGCGCCAGAGCCAGAGCTGGGTGCGGCTGCCCGGAATCGGCTGGCGGGTGGTGAGCGCGCATGTCTCGATGCTGGGGAATGGTCATTGACCGTGAATTTGCCGATGGTGCTGGACCTGGCCGCAGTACGCGCGATCTATTGCGCGGGATCGACACCGCATGACTTGCTGGCGGCAGTGGCGGAGCGAATGGCCGCAGCCGATCCGGCGATCTTCATCGCCCGCGCGCCCAACGCCATGCTGGCTGCGGCTGCGGACGCCTTGCTGGCGCGCGCGCCACAGCCGAACAGCCTGCCGCTGTGGGGCGTGCCGTTCGCGGTCAAGGACAACATCGATGTCGCGGGCTTGCCGACCACCTGCGCCTGCCCGGAGTTTGCCTATCGTGCCTGGCAAGACGCCGAGGTCGTCAGTCGCCTCCGCGCTGCAGGCGCGATCCCGATCGGCAAGACCAACCTGGACCAGTTCGCCACCGGGCTGAACGGCACGCGCTCACCCTATGGTGCGCCGCGCAGCGTGTTCAACGCCGACCATATCTCCGGCGGCTCCAGTTCCGGCTCGGCGGTCGCGGTTGCCGGCGGCATCGCCAGCTTTGCGCTCGGCACCGACACCGCCGGTTCGGGGCGCGTGCCAGCGATGTTCAACAACATCGTCGGTGTAAAACCCACGCCCGGCCTGTTGAGCAATCGCGGCATGGTACCCGCGTGCGAGAGCCTGGATTGCATCAGCCTGTTCGCGCTGTCGGTCGCGGACGGGGCCGAGGTGCGCCGCGTCGCCGAAGGCTATGACCCGGTCGATCCATGGTCGCGCCGGGCCGAGCCAAAATCATTGCCCGGTGGCAGCTTGCGCATCGGCGTGCCGCAGCCAGCGCAGCGCGACTTTCACGGGCATGAGGGCAATGCCGCGCTTTACGCCCAACTGCTCGCCTCGCTAGAACAGCCGCCGGTGGAGATCGATTACACACCCTTCGCCGAGACCGCCGCGCTGCTTTATGATGGCCCATGGGTCGCAGAGCGGCAGGCTGCCTTCAACGCCACCGGGCTGTCCGCGGCAGTGCTCGATCCCTCGGTCGGCGCAATCCTGGCCCAGTCGGCGAAGTTCTCGGCGGTCGATCTGTTCGATGGCCAGCATCAGCTTCAGGCGCTCCGACGCCGCTGCATGGATGAACTGGCCAGGGTCGATGTCCTGCTGCTGCCCACCGCGCCGCGCAGTTTTACCGTCGCCGAAATGCGGGCCGAGCCGATCCGGCACAATTCGGCGCTCGGCATCTATACCAATTTCTGCAATCTGCTGGGTCTCTCGGCCCTGGCGATTCCCGGCGGTTTCGCGCCCGATGGCATGCCATTCGGGGTCACGCTGGTGGGCGCTGCCTTCGCCGACGAGGCGCTCTGCGCGCTGGGGGACCAGTTGCACCGCAGCGCCGCTTGCGGCAGCGGCATCGCGCGCGATGCGGTGCTCCCACCCTACCGAACGCCAGCAGTTTATGCGGACCGGATCGAGATTGCGGTTGTCGGGGCGCACCTGTCGGGCATGCCGCTCAACCGCGAATTGCTGGATCTGGGCGGCGAACTCGTCACCGCCACCCGCACCGCTCCCGATTATCGCCTGTATGCCCTGCCCAAGCTGTCGCCTCCCAAGCCAGGACTGATCCGTGTCCCGGGCAGCGTCGGGCCAGGTATCACCCTGGAGATATGGTCGCTCCCCGCAGAAGCCTTCGGGCGTTTCGTCGCCGCGATCGGCAGTCCGCTCGGCATCGGCAAGATCAGCCTGGCGGACGGCGGCATCGTCAGCGGTTTCCTTTGCGAAAATTGGGCGGTGCAGGACGCGCGCGATATTACCGATCTGGGCGGCTGGCGCGAATTCCTCAAAGCCGCATCGGTCGACTGAATGATAGCGCGGTTTGTGATCACACCGCAGCATAGCTTGCCCGATCGACGATAATCCGCAGTTTTCTGCCGTCTAAACCGGAAAGACTCTAGACGCGGCCCTGTAGCACCATCCGTTCTTCGTCTGCGGACAAGTTGAACAGCAAGGCGGTCAGCTCGTGCAGGTGCCTTTCGTCTTCCTGTATGGCATTGCTCAATTCGTGCAGATTACCGCCGATGGCTATGATCTGTTCGGCCAATGCCGGGGGAGCCGTGACCACCACCCTGCGCAGCCTATCGACCAGCCGCTTGGCATCGCCCTTTCCGGTTGGCTGGAAATCAAGGGCAACGGCTCGCCATTGTGCTTCGATCAAGGCCGCTTCGGCGTCGCCTATAAAGGCGCGGGCGACTTCCAGTTCATCAATCAGGAATGACAGCTTGCCCCGCACGAAAGCAACCTCACAGCTTGAATCAAGCCGGATCAGGCCATCAATGCGGGCCAGGGCAGATTCCTCGTCCGCCTTCCTTTCTTCATCAACCCAATGCTTGCGGTCCCGTGGCGTAATGCTGCGCGGTGCGGCCTGCTCGATCTCTGTCACCGGGCGAACGTCGGGCAGGATGTTCTCCAGTGGCCAGCGCACCCGTGCTGTTGCCGACAACCGCTCTTGCAAATCCGCACGAAGCGATACCCGTTCGGTCCGCCGTTGTTGCATATTGGCCGACAAAGCCGAAAGCGCAGCACGGCTGGCGCGGTCACCCGTAGGCACAGGCAGAGGGGCAATGAACTGCTTGTTGGCGGATTTATATTCCCCCCGGAAGGGCTTGGTCAGCCATGAAAATATAAGGTTATGCGTCGGTGAATTGAGCAGTCCTGCCAACCACCAGACCTCTTCCGACCGTCTTGGAACAACGCCGCCCACATCCACATTGTCGCAGTAGTAGCGAGCCTTGTCATCTATTGCACAACCAAGATTTGCTACCAGCCGGGGAACCAGCAATTTGATGGATTCCTGTTTGTCGAGATTTTTGGGGTACACGTAGCCGAACCATTTCTGGTCACTATTATTTTTTCCTCCGTCTCGGGCGCGTAATTCTTTCTCGTGTAGCTTTAGGTAGCGCCACGCCTTCGGGAAGGCCCGCGCCATTTCGTCAGCAGGGATCAAACGGGCGCTATCATCCTGCACGGAATAAGGGAATAGCAGGTAGGTTTCGATCTGTGGCTCGATAAAACGCTTGGCCTCGGCACCCGAAACCAAGGGCTTCATGATCGCGTCTTCAATCTCGACTTCGACCTCGGCTAGCTTTTTTCCGCCTTGGCGGGGCATGTACGCATAGCGGTTTTTGGCCAGTCGGCGCAGATGAAAAATATGATCAGCGCTAGTTTGGATACCAACAATAATCCCTTTTGTATTGGCTGGATCATCTAATCGTGTTGCTTCCCGCTCCAGCCGCTCAATCATGTGCCTGATAGGAGTTGGGGCCAGAAGCCAAGGTTTCAGCGGAGCCCTGATTTCCTCGTACGGCAGATAATTGTCAGCAGCCTGCCAATCGATCCGGCTGATATCGCCATCACCGACAAAGGCCAGCCTGATCCCTTCGGACGGACGCTTTGAGAAAATCTGGATAGCCGTGTAAACCGAGGCTTCTTCGAACACTTGATGCGAACGGAAATCCATCCACTTTTCCAGATGCCGTCCGGCATGGACAAGCCCGCGCAAGGCCTCGCCATATTCCAGCGTCGGCCACAGGTTGGGGGCAATGTAGCCCATCCGCCCATCATCATTGAGCAGGGAAAGCCCCTTTTCGATGAATGGCAGGTAGAGGTCAAAATTGCCGGTGCTGGTGGATTGGTAAGGAGCCACCCCGGTGCTGCCAGACACCAGCCAATCGGCCATGTCCGCGTTCACCTTCTTGAAGTTCTGGAGCTTCACATAGGGCGGATTGCCGATCACGGCATCAAAAGTGCCGAGCGCGAAATGCCCCTCCCATTCGAAGGTGTTGATCCGGTCCCGCTCGTCGGCGTCATGCAGGTCGCGCTTGTTGTAAAAGCGGCTGTCCACAAGGCTGTTGCCGCATTGAATGGTGTTGTCGAGACTGGATAGCGGTTCCTTGGCCACCGCCGTATGCAGCCAAAGCGATAGCTTGGTGATTTCCACCGAAGCCGGGTTGATATCGACGCCATAGAGATTGTTGCCCAAAATCTGCTTGGTAAGCACACCGGGGCCGGGGCGCTGATCGATAACGCCCATGGTGTAGGCGAGTTCAACCGTGGCCTCAAATTCCTGGCGGAGATGGCGAAGCGCCACAATCAGAAAGGCACCCGATCCACAGGCAGGGTCAATAATCTTGATGCGCTGGAGCCGTTGCCAATAGGCTTCCACGGCCTTCCCGTCTGGCTCGCCACTATCAGGCCAGCCAGCCTCGCGCTTCCATTCGGCGAACAGCGGATCGACCGTTTCCTCGATAATCCGCGTTACCGCCCATTCCGGGGTGTAGTACACACCATCGCGCTTGCGCTTGGTAATGTCGGTGAGAGACACACGGTTTTCGGCGTCGGCCTCCAGTTTTTCCAACTCGACAATCGATTGCTCGAAAATATGGCCCAGCGTGTAAAGGCCGATGCTGTTGCGGGCATCTCCCTCGCTGGCGAAATTGTAGGTGGCGGACAGGAACAGCAGCGTGTCCTTGTATTCCGCCAGCGTCGCGTCATTCCGAGCCTGCCCGTACCGTACGAATAACCGATTGGGCAGCATCAGACCTTCAAGGTGGGGATCATCGGCAAACAAACCGCCATTGAATTTGTGGATGGTGTCGTTCCCAAGATCGCCGCCCGTGTTCATCCGTTTGAAGAACAGACAAAGCCGCCGCCATACCTCGTCGCCCTCGGCTTCAAGAAATTTGTCGTTGCTGAATTGCTGTAGCTGGTCGCGCAAGGCTTTGAGCGGAAAGCCAACCCGTGCCCCCATGTCTTCGGCAAACATGATGAAAATCAGCCGGTCCAGCAGCTTCTGGCCCAGCCGGACGGCGCCCGCCCTGGTCATGTCCTCAGGTCGCTGGAGCATGATGTTGCTGATCAGGATTTCCCGGTATTTCCGGTAATGCTCGTAAAATTCGCCTTCGAGCTTTTTGGATTCCTTACCCTGCTTTTCAATCAGGCGTTCAAGCCGGGTGCGGCCTGCATCGCTGAGCAGCATATCCTGACGGAACAGTCGCCAGAACAGGAAGCGGTCGAATTGTGCATCTGTCCCGTCGTCAAGCAAAGTCTCACGGGCAAACAGGTCGCGGTTGGTGATCGTGAAACGCAGATAATTGTCAGGGAAACGGTCCCACCAGTAGAGGCGAAACTCGTCCATGTCGGTGACGATCGCAAAGCGCGGCTGGCATGGCTCCGTACCAAACATCCCACGGCGGGCATTCCACAGGTAATCCCGTGCCTGCATCACCGGCGAGCGATTGTTGCCCTTGCGGTTCTGCGGAGCGTCGAGGGCCGACTTGATGTCTTTGAATTCGCACACCACCTGCGGGATATGGCTTCCCCCGGACATGAAACTGCCAACGGCAAGGTCGGCTTCCCCTCTGTTGCCCGTCTGCCCCGCCCCGGCGATGGGAAATTTCGGGTGTAGCTGGAAACTTTCAGCCCCGGTGCCGTCATCGCGGTAGCCCCATGTCTCGATAAAGAAGCGCTGGACGAAGGAGGCCTCTGTCTGCGTTTCCCGTTTCAACTCCCGCTTGGTCCATGCTTGCAGCCGTTGAAGCAGCCTGTCATCTTCGCCGCTGGCCTGATAGTCGGCAAACTCATAAGCCAACTCGGCTTTAAGGAAATCTTTTTCTAACAGTGGCTTATAGCGTTGCGCGGTCATGGAAGCCGTACCCACAACGTAATTTTGTCCGCAACAGATTTAGGTAAGAGGGTTTGCTGCATGGTCATCCCTTGATAGTGTGCCGTGCATGCATGGGCGCGGCTCGGGCCGCAACTGCTATGGTTGGAATATGCAGGACGATACTTCGAATCCCGAACAGCTTGGCTTTGATCTGGGCGAAAAGGCGAGCCCGAAAGGCTACGAGCCAAACCTTGTGGAGATTCGGGAAGACCTCGATTTAATCCTGCAGTCGGCACGATCGGTAACGGCAGATTCTGTATGGGATCATCGGACCTATCGTTACAACAAGGTCGTGTTCCCCCAGATGACCCGCTGGCTTCCCGACGACGAGGCCAAACAGCTCTGCTTTGAATTTTTCAAGGAACTGGAGCGGATCGAACTTTTGATGGCGGCCTGACTTCTCGCCCCGGTTAGCTGTTACCCTCTCGCTGTACCTGAACGAGGTCAGTATGCCTGGAAACTGGGACTATCGTGCCTTTTCAATCCCGTAAAGGGAAAGGTATGGTGCCGCTTAGAGGATTCGAACCTCTGACCCCATCATTACGAATGATGTGCTCTACCGACTGAGCTAAAGCGGCCCTTTGCATCCGGTGCCGGGCAGGGGGCGCGTTTACGCAGGGGGGGGGCGGGATGCAAGGGTAAAGGCGCGCGAACTTACGCCACGACGTCGGAGGCGGCCAGCACTGCCAGGGTCAGGATGTCGGGCGCAAGTGCGGTCATCGGGACGATCTGGACCGGCTTTTCCATGCCTATCAACATCGGCCCGATGGTCGCGTTGCCGCCCAGTTCCTTCAGCAGCTTGGCCGAAATATTGGCCGATTGCAGGCCCGGCATGATCAGCACGTTGGCGGGCCCGGACAGACGGCTGAACGGGTAATAGGCCATGACCTTGGGGTTGAGCGCGGCGTCCGGCGCCATGTCGCCTTCGTATTCAAAACCCAGATCGACTTCTTCGTCGAGCATCGCCACTGCCGCACGAATATTGTCGAGCCATCTGCCAGCCGGATTGCCAAAGGTGGAAAACGACAGGAAGGCGACACGCGGCTCATGGCCCAGGCGGCGGGCGACGGCGGCGGTTTCCTTGGCGATGATCACCAGTTGTTCGGCGTCGGGCCGCTCGTGCACGGTGGTATCGGCCAGGAAAGCGGTGCTGGTCTTGCCCACCATCAGGTGAATACCAAAGGCCAGATGGCCGGGCTTGGGGTCCAGCACCTGGCGCACTTCCTTGATCGTCTGGCCAAACGGGCGCGTCATCCCGGTTACCAGCGCATCGCCCAGCCCCAGCTTGAGCATCGCGGCGGCAAAGACATTGCGATCCTGATTGATCATGCGGCGCACGTCGCGTTCCTGGAAGCCGCGCCGTTGCAGCCGCTCATACAACATCGCCGCCATCGCGCCGACATGTTGCGAGTTGGCGGAATTGTGGATTTCGTAGCTGTCGGGATTGCTGACGCCCAATTCGGCCAGCTTGTCGATCACCGCAGCCTCGCGGCCGACCAGTACCGGCTCGCCATAACCGAAATCGCGGAACTGGATCGCGGCGCGCAGCACCACCTCGTTCTCGGCTTCGGCAAAGATCACCCGCTTGGGGCTTTGCTTGACCTGGGCGTAGACGTTGGTGAGCACCGAAGTCGTCGGGTTCAACCGCGCCTTCAGGCTGTGGCGATAGTCATCCATGTCGGCAATCGGCTTTTGCGCGACGCCCGAATCCATCGCCGCCTTTGCCACCGCCGACGACACCACTTCCATCAGGCGCGGATCGAATGGTGCCGGAATGATATAGTCGCGGCCGAATTGCTGGTTCTTGCCATAGGCCGCCGCCACTTCCTCGGGCACTTGTTCGCGCGCGAGTTCGGCGATCGCCCGCGCCGCTGCGATCTTCATTTCCTCATTGATCGCGGTCGCGCGCACATCCAGCGCGCCGCGAAAGATGAACGGGAAGCCCAGGACGTTGTTGACCTGGTTGGGATAATCCGAGCGGCCTGTGGCGACGATCGCATCGGGCCGCACCGCCATGGCGTCGGTCGGGGTAATTTCCGGATCGGGGTTGGCCATGGCAAAGATGATCGGGTGGTCGGCCATGCTTTTCACCATGTCCTGCGTCACGGCACCAGCCTTTGACAGGCCAAGGAAGATATCGGCGCCCCGGATCGCATCGGCCAGCGTACGATGTTCGGTGTCGATGGCATGCGCTGATTTGAACTGATCGATCCCGGCGCGGCCTTTGTAGATCACGCCCTTGCTGTCGCACATGGTGACGTTTTCATGGCGCACGCCCATCGATTTGATCAGCGAGGTGCAGGCGATGGCGCTGGCACCGGCGCCGTTGACCACCATCTTCACGTCTTCGAATTTGCGCCCGGTCAGGAAACAGGCGTTCAGCAGCCCGGCGGCGGCGATGATCGCGGTGCCGTGCTGATCGTCGTGCATCACCGGGATCTTCATGCGTTCGCGCAGGGCTTGCTCGATGATGAAGCATTCGGGAGCCTTGATGTCTTCCAGGTTGATGCCGCCAAAGCTTGGCTCCATCATGGCGATGGCGGCAATGATCGCCTCGGGATCTTCGCTGTCGAGTTCGATGTCAATCGAATCGATGTCGGCAAAGCGCTTGAACAGGGCGGCCTTGCCTTCCATCACCGGCTTGGACGCCAGCGCACCCAGATTGCCCATGCCCAGGATCGCGGTGCCGTTGGTGATGACCGCGACCAGATTGCCCTTGGCGGTATAATCGTAAGCCGTAGCAGGGTCGTCGGCGATGGCTTGCACCGGCACCGCGACGCCGGGCGAATAGGCCAGGCTGAGGTCGCGCTGCGTCGCCATTGGTTTGGAGGCGATGATTTCGATTTTGCCCGGACGGATCGTGCTGTGATAAAACAGTGCTTCACGCGTCGTAAAACGGACGTTGCTTTCCTCGGCCACCGCAATTCTCCCGACTGTCAGTGGTGCCGTAACCCCACAAGCTTTCGCCGTAACGAAAACCGGCGCGGCGGGATAGGGGAAAGCTTGTCCGGCGCGCGGTTTCGCTTGGCTGCCGCTTATTGCCTGGCTGGTTGCCTGACTCAACAGCGGTTCATCGCCTGTTCGTTCGCTTTATTTGCCGGTTCCGCCAGTGTTTCGGCAATCTCTTTTTAAGGCGGTGGCTATAGCTATCAGTTCGAGCCAATCGCCAGAAAGCGTTCCTCGCGGCGCAATTGCAGCTCTTGCGGGCTGAGATCGGCCAGCTGGTCGAGTTCATCGATCAGCGCCGCTGACAGCGCCTGGGCAGCGCCAGCCGGGTCGCGATGGGCGCCGCCGACGGGTTCGGGCACAATGCGGTCGATCACGTTGAGCGCGATCAGGTCCTGCGCGGTGATCTTCATCGCCGTCGCGGCATCGCTGGCCTTTTCGGGGGTGCGCCACAGGATCGAGGCACAGCCTTCCGGGCTGATCACGGCATAGACGGCGTGCTCGAACATCAGCACGCGTTCGGCGCTGGCCAGTGCCACCGCGCCGCCCGAGCCGCCTTCGCCGACGATCACGGCCACCATCGGCACCGGCAGCCCCAGGCAAGCCTCGGTAGCCCGCGCAATCGCTTCGGCCTGGCCGCGTTCTTCGGCTTCGACGCCGGGAAAGGCCCCGGAGGTATCGACCAGCGTGACCACCGGCAGGCCGAACCGTCCGGCCAGTTCCATCAGGCGTACGGCCTTGCGATAGCCTTCGGGCTTGCCCATGCCGAAATTGTGATGGATGCGGCTTTGCGTGTCATGGCCCTTTTCATGGCCGATGACCATCACCCGGCGGCCCGCCAGCCGCGCGAAGCCGCCGACGATGGC
>JALYHR010000006.1 GCA_030776465.1 Pseudomonadota bacterium | reverse complement strand
GCGGGAACCGCGACACCGGGGGCGCAATCGATTTCGATCAGGCGGTCGCTGGCGGCCAGTCGCCCTTCGATGCGCCACAGCGGCCCCTTGCGAAAGCGGTTGACGATATGGACCTCGGCAGTGGCATAAATGTCCTGGCGCAAAGCGTTCGCCACGATGGCGATTTCATTCGGGCGGACATGCAGGTCGCCTTGACCCCCGCCAAACAGGCTGGCGGGCAGCAAATTGGTTTCACCGACGAAATGCGAGACGAACGGCGTCGCTGGCGCGGCATAAATCTCTTCAGGGGTACCGATCTGCTCGATCTTTCCCGCATTCATCACCACCACCCGGTCGGCGAGTTCCAGCGCTTCCTCCTGGTCATGAGTGACGAACACCGAGGTCAGCCCCATTTGCTGGTGGAGGTCGCGTAGCGCGCGGCGCAGATCCTTGCGCACCTGGGCATCGAGCGCGCCGAACGGTTCATCCAGCAGCAGCAGTTTCGGTTCGACCGCCAGCGCCCGCGCCAGGGCCACGCGCTGGCGCTGGCCCCCCGATAGCTGCGCGGGATAGCGGCGGCCCATGCCGTCCAACTGGACCAGCCGCAGCAGTTCATCGGCACGCGCGCGGATGTCACGGCGCGATTTTAGGCTTTTGGCCTGGCGTTTGTGTCGCCGCACCGTCAGCCCGAAAGCAACGTTATCGGCGACGCTCATGTGGCGGAACAGCGCATAGTGCTGGAACACGAAACCGACGCTGCGGTCGGCGACCTTGAGGGTGGAGACATCGACGCCGTCCAGCCGTACTTCGCCGCTGTCCTGGAATTCCAGCCCGGCGATAATCCGCAGCAGCGTCGTCTTGCCCGAGCCCGATGGCCCGAGCAGCGCGATGAATTCACCGGGTTGGATCGCCAAGTCGATGCCGTGCAGTGCGGGATACTGGCCGAACCGCTTGGTTATATTGGTGAGGTTGATCATGGTTTCGCTCCTCGCGCGGCGTGGCTGGAATTGAGGTCGAAACGCCATTCGAGCAAAGTCTTGGCAACCAGCGTCACCAGCGCCAGCCCGGCCAGCAGCGAGGCCACGGCAAAGGCGCCGACGTAATCATATTCATTGTAAAGGATCTCGACATGCAGCGGCAGGGTGTTGGTTTCGCCGCGAATATGCCCCGATACCACCGACACCGCGCCGAATTCACCCATCGCTCGCGCATTGCACAGCAGCACGCCGTACAGCAGCGCCCAGCGGATGTTGGGCAAGGTGACGTGCCAGAAAATCTGCCAGCCATTCGCGCCCAGCGAGATGGCGGCTTCTTCCTCGTCCTTGCCCTGTTCAGCCATCAAGGGGATCAATTCGCGCGCGACGAAGGGAAAGGTGATGAACATCGTCGCCAGCACGATTCCCGGCACCGCGAAGATGATCTTTACATCATGCGCCGCCAGCCATGGCCCGAGCAGGCCGTTCGCGCCGAACAGCAACACGAAGATCAGCCCCGAGACGACCGGCGACACCGAAAACGGCAAGTCGATCAGCGTGGTCAACAGGCTTTTGCCGGGGAAGCTGAACTTGGTGATGGCCCAGCTTGCCGTCATCCCGAACACCATATTGAGCGGCACGCTGATCGCCGCCACCAGCAGCGTCAGCTTTATCGCCGATACCGCGTCCGGGGTGGAAATCGCATCGCGAAACGGGCCAATCCCGGCCTTCAAAGCCTCCACGAACACCACCACCAGCGGCAGCGCCAGGAACACCGCCAGGAACAGCAGCGCCAGCGCAATCAGCAAAGCGCGGGTGATACCCCCTTCGGTGGTGGCGCCCGCAGTCTGCGCGTTCATGCTTCCCTCCGGCGGGCGGCATTCTGGATAAGGTTGATCGCCAGCAGCACCGCGAACGAGGCCAGCATCATCACCACCGCGATCGCGGTGGCACCGGCGTAGTTGTATTGTTCGAGCTGGGCGACGATCAGCAGCGGGGCGATCTCGGTCCGACCCGGCATATTGCCCGAGATGAAGATCACCGAGCCATATTCGCCCACGCCCCGCGCGAAGGCCAAGGCAAAGCCGGTCAGCAACGCCGGGCCAATCGCGGGCAGAATGACGCGGGCAAAGGTTTCGGCGCGCCCGGCGCCCAGCGTGGCGGCGGCTTCCTCCACTTCATGGCCAAGGTCCGCCAGCACCGGTTCGACCGAGCGCACCACGAACGGCAGGCCGATGAACACCAGCGCGATGACGATGCCCAGCGGCGTGAACGCCACCTTGATACCCAACGGCTCCAGCCATTGGCCGATCCAGCCGGTCGGCACATAGAGGCTGGTCAAGGCGATGCCGGCGACTGCGGTGGGCAAGGCAAACGGCAGGTCGACCACCGCGCCAATGATGCGCTTGCCCGGAAAGGCGTAGCGCACCAGCACCCAGGCCACCAGCAGGCCGAACACCGCGTTGATCAACGCCGCCATCGCCGCCGTACCGAAACTGAGGCGATACGCCTGTAACGCGCGGTGCGAAAAGCCGACGCGGACGAATTCATGCCAGCCCATTCCCGCTGTTCGCAGGAAGATCGCGGCGAGCGGGATCAGCACGATCAGCGTCAGCCAACCGAGGCTGAAACCCAGGCTAAGCCTGAATCCCGGCAACACCGATGGCTGGCGCCAGGCTCGTCGTGGTGAGCGTCGTTGAAAGCCCGGGAACCGGGCGGGGTAAGTGATCGATGTCATCTGCAGTTGTCTGCTCGATATGAGGGATCGCATTTACCCCCTGATGCGATCAAGTGATCGTATCAGGGAGGCATTTCGGGTAGAATTCAACGGTTGGCGGTGATCTGGTCGAACACGCCGCCATCCGCGAAATAGGTCTGTTGCGCTTTGCGCCAGCCACCGAAATTGCCGTCTATAGTGGTAATGGCCAGATGCGGGAACTGGTGGGCATATTTGGCGGCGATCCCCGGATTGACCGGGCGGTAGAAGTTCTGGGCGATAATCGTCTGCGCCTCGGGCGTATAGAGGAAATCCAGATAGGCCTTGGCCAACGGCGCGACGCCATGCTTTTCGGCGTTTTTGGTGACCACGGCGACCGGCGGTTCGGCGCGGATGGAAATCGATGGCACGACGATCTGGAAATTACCCTGACCCAGCTTGTTCACCGCCAGGAAGGCTTCGTTTTCCCAAGCCAGCAACACATCGCCGATGCCGCGTTCGACAAAGGTCGTGGTCGAGCCGCGCGCGCCGCTGTCCAGTACCGGGACATGGCTGTAAAGCCTGGTGACGTAATCCTTTGCGGCGGCATCGGAATGGCCGGCCTTGCGTCCATAAGCCCAGGCCGCGAGGAAGTTCCAGCGCGCGCCGCCGCTGGTCTTGGGATTGGCGGTAATGACCTGCACGCCCGGCTTGATCAAATCGCCCCAGTCATGGATGCCCTTGGGATTGCCCTTGCGCACCAGAAACACGATGGTCGAGACGTAGGGCGAACTGTTGTGCGGCAACGACTGCTGCCAATTGGGGGCCAGCAGATGCGCCTTGTCCGCCAGCGCGTCGATATCATAGGCCAGCGCCAACGTCGCGACATCGGCATCCAGCCCGTCGATGATCGCCCGGCTCTGCGCGCCCGACCCGCCATGGCTCATGCGGAATGACACGACCTGACCGGTTTTCTTCTTCCAATAGGCCGCAAAGACAGGGTTCAGCGCCTGATACAGCTCACGCGTGGGATCGTAGGAGACGTTGGTGATGACCGCCGGAGCGGGTGCGGCGCTGGCGGGCGCCGTGGTGGCGGCAAGCGCGGCAATCGCAATGGCCAGGAAAGAGCGTCGCTTGAAAGCGGTGTCAGGCATTGATGATATTCCCTGTTTTGTTGAGTGATCGGTTGTGGTTGGTCAGAGGCGAAGATGCGGCGCGCCCGCAGGATTTCTCGCAGGCGAGACTTCTGATGTTGAGCGGCGTGGCCGCGCATGCGCGACGCGACCGAGCTGTTCCGCACCGGAAGCCTCGCCAGCATGAACCGGCGTCTTCGACGCGCCGGAAGGTGCAATCGGCGCCAGCAATCGCCCGAGCAGGAACTGCCCGAACGGCCAGTCGGCGATGCCGGAATCGGCGTTGATATGGCCGATCTGTCCGGCATCGGCGAACCCGGCATCCCAGAGATGCGCAAGCTGGCGTGCAGCACGCATCGTCATATAGGGGTCGTTGCGGCTGGCCACCAGGATCGATGGAAACGGCAATGGTGCAGCCGGGGTCGGCGCAAATCCGGCAAGGCGGGAGTCGCAGGGGGCCGTATCGACATCGGGCGGAGCAACCAGCAATGCGCCAGCGACGAGCCCTGCCGCATCCGCTGCCTCCAACAGCGCCCACCAGGCCACCGCCAGGCAGCCAAGACTGTGAGCAACCAAAACGATCGGGCGCTGCGTGCTACTGGCCGCCGCGCGGATGGCCAGGTTGAGTTGGTTGACCCAGGTGTTGCGGTGCGGCTGTTCCCACATTCCCAATTCGACCCTGTGGCAGTCGCCGCGTTGCTGTTCCCA
>JALYHR010000005.1 GCA_030776465.1 Pseudomonadota bacterium | reverse complement strand
ATAGTAAACTATGGGTGGCGGGGCGGGGGCGCGGGCTGGTACCGACTCGACGCAAGTCGAAGAGACTCTAACGACCCTCCAATTCGCCCCCCTTCTCTTACACAGTGGAAACTTACGCAAGGCGGCTTGAGCCATTGGCGTGGGAGGGCTAGGAGGCTGGCTTTAATGGCATTCGTACCTTCTTCACACGCGGACCGGTACCCGCCCGGATCGGGCTCGTTCCCGCATCGCGGATTGGTCGGGATCGCCGGGCTGGCCCCTCATGAAATCCTGTTCCTGCTGGACGAAGCCGAACAATGGGTCGAATTGAACCGCCAGCGACACAAGCGGGTCGAGAATCTGGCCGGGCTGACGCTGATCAACGCCTTTTTCGAAAACTCCACCCGCACGCTGTTGTCGTTCGAGATTGCCGGAAAACGGCTTGGCGCCGATGTAGTCAATATGCATGCCGCCCAGTCGAGCGTCAAAAAGGGCGAAACGCTGATCGACACGGCGATGACGCTGAACGCGATGCGCGCCGATGCCATCGTTATCCGCCACGCCAGTTCGGGCGCGGTGCGACTGATCGCGGACAAGGTCGATTGCCCGGTGTTGAACGCGGGCGACGGCCAGCACGAACATCCGACCCAAGCCCTGCTCGATGCGCTGACCATCCGCCGTGCCAAGGGAGCTTTTACCGGGCTGGCCGTGACGATTTGTGGCGATATCCTGCATAGCCGGGTGGCGCGTTCCAACATTCTGGCGCTGACCGCGCTGGGCGCCGATGTCCGCGTCTGCGCGCCGCCCGCGCTGATGCCCGAGGCGATCGAGGCCATGAGAGTAACGCCGTTTTACGATTTCGACGCCGCGCTGAAAGGCGCGGATGTGGTGATGATGCTGCGGCTCCAGCAGGAACGCATGCAGGGGCAATTCATCCCCAGCCCGCGCGAATACCGGCATTTGTATGGCTTGTCGCTCGACCGGCTGGCGCTGGCGAAGCCCGATGCGATGGTCATGCATCCCGGCCCGATGAACCGCGGGGTCGAGATCGACAGCACCGTTGCCGATCTGGTCGGGCGTTCGGCGGTGACGACGCAGGTTGAAATGGGCGTGGCGATCCGCATGGCCTGCCTGGATGTGCTGACGCGCAAGGCGCGCGGGGTTGCGGGCTGGGTATGACCACCGCCACCCCCCTGACCATCACCAATGGCCGGCTGGTGCTGCCCGAAGGCGCGCCGATGCCGGGCGCGATCCGTTGTGTGGACGGGTTGATCGTCGCGCTGGGCGGCGATGTTGCCTCGGTGGACGGGGACCGGGTTATCGATGCCAGGGGCGCGCTGATCGCCCCCGGCCTGGTCGATCTGGGCGTCTTTGCAATCGACAAACCGGCGTTTCATTTTGGCGGGATTACCCGCGCAGCGCTGATGCCCGATCAAAACCCGCCGCTCGATCATCCGGCGCGGGTGCGGTTTGCGGCGCAATCGGGCAAGCCCGATCTATGGGTGCATCCGCTGGCCGCAGCGACACGCGGCTTGGGCGGGACCGACCTTGCCGAACTGGCGCTGATGCGCGAAGCCGGGGCGCGGGCGGTGGCCACCGGGCGGCGCTGGATCGGCGATTCAGGCGCGATGTTCAGCCTGCTGCGCTATTGCGCGATGCTGGGCATGGTGGTGATCGCCCATGCCGAGGATGCCGGGCTGGCGGGCGCGGCGGTTGCCACTGCGGGCGAAATGGCGACCCGGCTGGGCTTGCCCGCCGCCCCCGCCGCTGCCGAGGCGCTGGCGGTGGCGCGCGACATTGCGCTGGCCGAACTGGCGGGCGCGCGGCTGCATTTTCGCCAGGTGACGACGGGCGCGGCGCTGGATCTGATCCGGCAGGCGCGGGCGCGCGGTGCCGCGATCACGGCGGGCGTGACCCCGGCGCATTTCATGCTGTCGGACCTGGCAATCGGCGATTTCCGCAGCTTTGCGCGATTGTCGCCGCCGTTGCGCAGCGAGCAGGACCGGCAAGCGGTGCTGGCGGCGCTGGCCGACGGAACCATCGACGTGATCGCGTCGGGCCACGATCCGCGCGGCCCCGAAGATAAGCGCCTGCCTTATGCCGATGCCGAACCGGGGATGGCGGGGGCCGAATCGCTGCTGCCGCTGACGCTGACGCTGGTGCGCGACGGGGTTATTTCGATGGCGCGAGCCTTTGCCTTGCTGGCGGGCGAGCCTGCGCAATTGCTGGGGGTGAATGCCGGGCGGCTGGCGGTCGGCGCGGAGGCGGACATTGCCCTGATCGATCCCGAACGCCCGTGGATCGTCGATTCGAACCGGATGGCCGCCAGCGCGGGCAATACCCCCTTCGATGGCTTGCCGGTGCAGGGGCGAGCGGTGGCACTGTTCAAGGGTGGGACGCAGATCGCCTGAATTGGGGGTGGAAAACTGAGACTGGGTGGTCGCGTTGTCCGATACCCGAATGGCCGCGATTGGTGGGAAGCGGATGGCAGCTATTCGTCGCAACGGGGCGATAGCTGTCGCATCCTCGAACCCGAACGCTCTATTGCGCGAAACGCTTCCACAGAATCCATGCGCCCGAGAGGAGGATAGCCACGCCCCCCAATATCTGGAAGATGGCAACCGGTCCTCGAAATCCAAGCGCGATATCGGCCCCTCCGAGCAGACATAGGGCGGCTCCGAGTATCAGTTTGGATGCTGGGCGAACATTATCTCTTCCATCCACCGTCTCTAATTTTAAAAGTCCACGTGTATAATCAACGAGTTTTGAATATAGTAACGCACTACCACAAAATATCGCACACAGTGTGATTAGGCGGCAAGATGCACTTGGCAACCTTAAGGTGCCAATCATCAATGCTACGACAACAGCGGCATATAGAACCGACGCAAAGAAACCTAAGCTAAGCAGGGCAACCCCGCCTATCGGCCAACCCTTAACTAGCTCCCATTTTTTCATCTATAGACCATGCTCGCGCAAAGAAGCAGTAGCAAGGCCCCATTCGAGTGGCGCGATGCACCAACGACCGCTGGTGGATGACCTAGAACGACAATCCAAAAGGGACAATGGGGCGGAAGCTGCCTTCGCGAACACGGGGACCAAGTGTCAGATTTGCACCACGAGAGCGCCGTGCCGTTCATCTGAAACGCCAACCAAACCCGTCTACCCTGAGCTTGTCGAAGGGCTGCACTTCTTTCTTGAGGCCGGGCGAGGCGCAAGAAAGAAAGAAGGGCAGTGCTTCGACAAGCTCAGCATAGACGGGGTGTGGTGCGGGTTTAGCGCAGGTTACCCTATGCTTCGCAACCGCGACTTGGGGCGCCAGTGCGATGACTGGAATTGTGCGAGTGCTGTCAAGTGCCAGGGCGGAGGGCATGCCCCGGTCGGCGATCAGTGGCACATTCAGCAGCGTGGCAATACGGATGCGCTCGCCGCCGAATTGCAGCGATTGGGCCCATTGCTGCAACCGTGCGTCCAATTGATCGGGCGGCAGATCGAAACTGGCGGTCAGCCGGGCATCGGCCCAGCGGCCATCGAGCGCGTAGGCATAGGCCAGGTTCTGGCGTAATCGACCGTCCGCCGCGCCGCTGCGGGCTTGATCGGTCAGGATTGCGACGCCGCGTTCGGAGTCGCCAGCCAGGGCCAGCGCCAGACCCAGCTCGGTCTGGGCAATATTGGCGGTGCCGCGATCGAGCGTGGCCAGCGCCGCGCGGTTTTCGCCCGAGGCCATTTGCGCGAGGGCCAGGCTGAGCATCGTCCGATCGGATGTGTCGCCGAGGATCACCGCATCGTTCAGCACGGCGGCTGCCGATTCGAACCGCCCCGTGCTCAGATAGGCGTGGCCCAGCGTTGCCCTCAGCCCGGCGTCCTGCAGCGCATTCGCCACCGCCGCCTCGCCCAGCGCGATCGCCTTTTCGGTGTTGCCTTTGGCCAGTTCGGCCTTGATTGCGCCACGGGCATCCAACCGGTGTCCGAACGCATCGTGTGACGCGCCGCCGAACAGCAAGGTCAGAGCCAGGGCACCGCGCAAGACGAAGCGCGAACTGGCGAACCCAGCCTTGGCCGAAACAGTTTTGCCCGAAACATTCTTGTGTGATGCGACATCCAGGACTTGCAACGGACGGTCCCCCGCTCATACCCGCGAATGGGGTGTGATCGCCGATCAGTTTGGCAGGACACACCTAATTTCAGGTTAAGAGGCGGGCTGTTTGGTGCGAATGGGCGGGCGCTGGGCAAGTTTCGAGTGCCCACCCCCGGCCCCTCCCGCAAGCGGGAGGGGAGGAGAAGGGACAAACGCCGAACTGGATTGTACTGTGCTTTTTTGCGAAGGTTTAATTTGTCGCTGACACCATCCTCCGCCCGGATTTCATCGCTCGACCTGATCCGGGGCATTGCGGTGCTGGGCATCCTGGCGATCAACATCGCCGGGTTTGCCGGGCCGTCGGCGGGCACCGACACGCCGTGGCTGCCGCACCCCGCCACGCCCGCCGACGAAGCCGAGTTCGCGCTGAATTTCGTGTTATTCGAGGGCAAGATGCGCGCGCTGTTTTCGGTGCTGTTCGGGGCCAGCATGTTGCTGTTCGTGGAACGTGCCGAGGCAGCGCGGCGCGATGGCGACATGCTGCAATTGCGGCGGCTGGCGTGGCTGGGGCTGTTCGGCTGGCTGCATTATGTGCTGTTATGGTGGGGCGATATCCTGTTCGTCTATGCGGTCAGCGGCTTTTTCGCACTGCCACTGCGGCGCTTGCCCGATCGCGTGCTGCTGGCGCTGGCGCTGGTGATTTTCACGCTGTGGCACGGCTGGGGCATGACGGGCAGTTGGCTCGAAATCACCGGACATGTCGGAAGCGCGGCGACCCGTCAGGCGATGGTGGCCACGATCCACCATATGCAGGTCGAGATGGCGCAGGCGCGGCTGGGTTTTGGTGCGCAGATTGCTGACAAGTTGGCCACCGCCCCCGGCTGGCCCTTGGTGATGACCGCCTATACCATCGGTGAGACAGTGCCACTGATGCTGCTGGGGATGGTGTTGCTGCGCAGCGGATTTTTCAACGGAGCATGGCCGCGCCGATGGCTGATCGTGGTCGCGGTGGGCGGGCTGGGGCTGGGGTCTGCGTGGACGTTGGCGCTGCTCGACTGGGCGTGGTCGCGGCATTTTCCCGTCACCGTCATGCCCGATATCCTGGCCTATTGGACCGCGCCGGGGCATCTGGCGATGGCGCTGGGTTACGCTGCGGCAATCATGCTGGCGGCGCCGCGCCTGTCAGCAACATGGCTGGGCGAGAGATTGCGCTGCGCGGGGCGCATGGCTTTCAGCAATTATCTGGGCACGACCATGGTCATGACCGCGATTTTCTATGGCTGGGGACTGGGGCTGTATGGCCATGTCGGCCCGACGTTGCAGCCTCTGTTCGTGCTGGGCGGATGGGCGCTGATGCTGGGCTGGAGCCAGCCGTGGTTGTCCCGGTTCCGGCAGGGGCCGCTGGAATGGGCATGGCGCTCGCTGACCGAGCTGCGCATGATGCCGATGCGTCAGTAACCAGCCGATCTCACGGAAGGCTGGCTGACCAACACCCTCCCGTCCGTGCTGAGCTTGTCGAAGCATTGTCTTTCTTTCTTGCGCCTCGCCCAGCCTCAAGAAAGAAATGCAGCCCTTCGACAAGCTCAGGGTAGTCGGGGAGTCGGGTGATCAGTAGCGGTAATGGTCCGGCTTGAACGGACCCTGTTGCGGCACGCCGATATAGTCAGCCTGCTTGCGCGACAAAGTCGTCAACTTGACGCCCAGCTTGTCCAGATGCAGCGCGGCGACCTTTTCGTCGAGATGCTTGGGCAGGACATAGACCTCGTTTTTGTACGAGGCGGGTTTGGTGAACAGTTCGATCTGGGCCAGCGTCTGGTTGGTAAAGCTGGCGCTCATCACGAAGCTGGGGTGGCCGGTGGCGCAACCCAGGTTCACCAGTCGGCCTTTTGCCAGCATGATGATCTGTTTGCCATCTGGGAATTCGATCAGGTCGGTGCCCGGCTTGACCTCAGTCCATTTGTAATTGGACAGCGCCGCGACCTGGATTTCGCTGTCGAAATGGCCGATGTTGCAGACGATCGCCATCGGTTTCATCGCCTTCATATGCTCGGCGGTGATCACGTCTTCGTTGCCGGTGGCGGTGACGAAGATGTCGGCGCGGCTGACCGCGTCTTCCATGGTGACGACTTCATAACCTTCCATCGCCGCCTGCAACGCACAGATCGGGTCGACTTCGGTCACCATCACCCGCGCGCCGCCATTGCGCAGCGACGCTGCCGAGCCCTTGCCGACATCGCCGAAACCGGCGACGCAGGCGACCTTGCCCGCCAGCATGACATCGGTGGCGCGGCGGATCGCATCGACCAGCGATTCCTTGCAACCATAGAGATTGTCGAACTTGGACTTGGTGACGCTGTCATTGACGTTGATCGCGGGGAACGGCAGTTTGCCGTCCTTGGCGATCTGGTAGAGGCGATGGACGCCGGTGGTGGTCTCTTCCGAGACACCCTTGATATGCGCGACCGAGGCGGTGAGATAGCCGGGCCGGGCCTTGACGAACGCCTTGAGCGCGCGCTGGAATTCGATTTCCTCGGCATTGGCGGGCTCGCCCATGGTGTCGCCGGCTTCGAGCCGGGCGCCCCACAGCGCGAACATCGTGGCGTCGCCGCCATCGTCGAGGATGAGATTGGCGGTCTGGCCCGTTCCATCATCCCAGTCGAAAATGCGGCCGACATAATCCCAGTAATCGGCGAGGCTTTCACCCTTGATCGCGAACACCGGAATGCCTGCATCAGCGATGGCGGCGGCGGCGTGGTCCTGCGTCGAAAAGATGTTGCAGGTCGCCCAGCGCACTTGCGCACCCAGCGCTACCAGCGTTTCGATCAAAACCGCAGTCTGGATCGTCATGTGCAGCGAACCGGTGATCCGCGCACCTTTTAGTGGCTGGGCGGCACCGAATTCCTGACGCAGCGCCATCAGGCCGGGCATCTCGGTCTCGGCAATGGCGATTTCGGCGCGACCGAACTGCGCCAGGCCGATATCGGCTATGACATAATCGTTGGTCGCCGAGAGAACGGCGGGAGCGGCAGTGGACACAGCGAAGATACTCCTGATCGGGCGCCGCTGCGACGTGTCCATCCGGCACGGCGAAAGCGGGGCTGATAACGGGCCTGATAAAGGTGGCCCTAGCCGCTTCGCCGTGCGGAATCAAATATAAAGATTTCTTTATATGCCTTTCAATCTACCACCAAGCCCCGCTGGGGCGCGCGTTCGATTCGGCGGAAAAACTGTCGCTTCTGCAAAAAACGATGCCACTTGCCGTGTTCATGTTTATAGCGGGCGGTGAGCGGACTGATGCCGCCAGACGTATTCCAACACCCCAAGGGAGAATTTGCATGACCATTGCCGTTGGCCAGACCGTGCCCGATACCAAGCTGGTGAAATCCACCGAGAGCGAACGCGAAGCGGTACAGGCGAGCGATTATTTCAAGGGCCGCCGGATCGCGCTGTTTTCGGTGCCAGGCGCTTTCACCCCGACCTGCTCGGCCAAGCACTTGCCTGGCTATGTCGCCAAGGCCGCCGAGCTCAAGGCCAAGGGCATCGACGAAGTGGCGTGTACCGCAGTCAACGATCCCTTCGTCATGGGCGTCTGGGGGAAATTGAATGGCAGCGCCGACGTCACCATGCTGGCCGACGGCAATGGCGAATTCGCGCAGGCGCTGGGCCTGACCCTGGATGGTTCGGGCGCTGGCCTGGGCCAGCGCGGCCAGCGATTTTCAATGGTCGTCAACGACGGCGTCGTTGAAAAGCTGTTCGTCGAGGCGCCGGGCGAATTCAAGGTCAGCACTGCGGAGCATATGCTCGAAAGCCTGTAAATCCGGCAGGTGCGGTTCCCCCTTCCAGCGGGAGGGGTTAGGGGTGGGCTCTTTGGGGCAAACACGCGAAAATTGAGCCAGGTTTCAAGTGCCCACCCCCGGCCCCTCCCGCAAGCGGGAGGGGAGGAGAAGGAGGCAGCGCCTCACGCAAGGGAGCAGAAGGGGCAGCTCCATCCGCAAGCGCCGCGCCATGGGGCGAGGCCCCACCCCCCGGCCCCTCCCCTGAAGGGGAGGGGGGATAATCAATAACCCATCAGGCTGAGCACTTCCTTGCGGCTGCGCGAATCTTCGAGGAAACAGCCAAGCAACCGGCTGGTTACCATGCTGACGCCGGGGGTATGCACGCCGCGTGCGCTCATGCAGGAGTGAGCGGCTTCGATTACGACCGCGACGCCGTGCGGTTTCAGATTGTCCCAGATGCATTGCGCCACCTCGGCGGTGAGCCGTTCCTGGATTTGCAGTCGCTGCGCATAACCGTGGAGTACGCGGGCGAGTTTTGAAATGCCGACCACGCTGTCGCGCGGCAGATAGGCGATTGCCGCCTTGCCCTGGATCGGGGCCATGTGATGCTCGCAATGCGACTGGAAGGGGATGTCCTTCAGCAGCACCACTTCATCGTAGCCACCAACCTCGCCGAACCGGCGTTCCAGGTGGATCGCCGGGTCTTCACCATAGCCCTGGCAATATTCGCGCCACGCCCGACCGACGCGGGCCGGGGTATCGACCAGACCTTCGCGGGTCGGGTCATCGCCGGCCCAGCGGATCAGGGTGCGTATCGCTTCTTGTACGTCCTCGGGAACCGCGATATTTCTGGAACCCTGGGGCTCGTCGCCTTCGGTTTCCCAACCCATGTCCTTGGCCATGTTTTTCTTCCTCAACCCGGTTTGCGCAGCAAGCCGCCACGCCGGAACAGACCGCGCCGCCGCGCCATCGGCTCGAAAATTTCTTCGGGCCGTTCGGCATCCAGCAGCGAGGAATCGGCGATTGCCTTCTCCGCATTCGACAGCGGAATCAAGGCAAAACGCCGCATGTGGCTGCCGTCGCGTGGCGCTCCGTCGATCAGCGCCGCCATGCTGGCCCCACTCTGCGCCAGTGCGGCACCGACCGCCGCTTCATCCATGCCGCAATGCTCCGCCAGCAAGCGATGGCGCAAGCTGGTGATCGCCGGAACGATATGGTAATTGGCGGGGCGGCGCGCGTCCAGAAACAGGTCGCATTCGCTGTCCAGCCCCATCGACCGGTTATTGAGGTTTGCAGAACCGATCCGCATGATCTGATCATCGATGATCATCAGTTTGGCATGCACGTAAATCGGCACTCCCCCGGTAGTATGCGGGACGTAGGTGTGCAGCCGTCTGGCGTGATCGTGTCCCTCCAGCGCGCGCAGCAATTCGACGCGGGCGCCGTCCATTGCCGCCTGTTGCAGCCAGCCGCTCGATGCCAGCGCAGTGACCAGGATGATCTCGGGCGGGTCGGGTTCGATCAGGCGCCGGGCAAAAGCCTCGGCAATGCGGTGCGACGCGAAATATTGGCTTTCGGCATAAATGAACTTCTGTGCAGCGGCGATATGCTCGACGAACAGCGCCTCGATCTCGCGCACTGCTGGCGCGCCTTTCCACGCGGCGCGCGTGCGCGAAATGCCGATTTCCACATCGGTAAACTCGGCCGCCAGTTCGTCCGGCCACGCGCTCTCGGTTTGCGGACGGCAAGGCAGGAGCGCCTCGCCGCCCGAATGCAGCCAGCGGCGACGGCTGAGTTCGCCCAGCGCCTCGGCTGCTTCGCCTTCGACCAGCATCGACAGATCGTGCCACGGCCCATAGGGTTTGCCATTGGGCCGCCGCCGACCGGGGTCATCGTCAAGATGGCCGGGGGTATCCCAGCGATCCCCGGTGACGTCGATCCCGCCACAAGCTGCCATCCGGTCATCGATGACCGCGATTTTCTGGTGGTGGCTGCAACCGAAGGGATGGGCGGCGTCGAGCCGGAATTTGATCCCGCCCGAAAAATGCCAGCGGGCAAGGTCGATAACCATCGTCCCGCGCAGCAGAAAACTGAGTACCGCGACGTTCCAGCGCAGCACCATGACCTCCAGAGCCGGTCGGTGCCGGATCAGCCACAGTATGAAGGTGCCGACCCGCGCGGGAAAATGTTCGCGGCGGGGCAGGTTCCACCAGCGCCTGCCGGTTGCCAGCCGGATGCGCGTGTCGAAATCCCAACCGACCAGCATCACGCGCTGCCTGGCCTGGAGCATCGCCACTTGCAGCAGTTCGAAATAGGCGGCGGCATCGACGATGACATGCGCGCGGCTGGCGCGAACGTAGCGCCATACCGATGGCGACACGCCGATATCGGCATCGTCTTGCTGCGCTTCGGCTATGCTCGAAATGTCCGCCGAAGGTGGAGACGGTAATGCCATGCCCGGCTCTAGACTCCGAAGTGCTGCCCTGCAATCAAACTAGAACGCGCGATCAGTAAACGCGTTTCTTGGGCTTGATGTAGCTCACATCGTCGGTGAGGGTATATTCGTGCACCGGGCGCGAATCGAGCCGGACTGCGCCGCCGCCGCCACCCCAGCCGTCGAACCAGCCGACGGTGTGCTTCATCCAGTTGACGTCGTCGCGGTTTGGATAATCTTCATGGGCGTGGGCGCCTCGGCTTTCCTTGCGGGCGTGCGCGCCATGCAGCGTCACTGTCGCCTGACTGATGAGGTTGTCCAGTTCCATCGTCTCGACAAGGTCGGAATTCCAGATCAACGAGCGGTCCGATACGCCGATGTCCTGCATCCGGGCGTAGGTCTGGGCCAGCTTGGCCTTGCCCTCGGCCATTAATTCGTCGGTGCGAAATACCGCAGCATGGCCGGACATCGTGCGCTGCATGTCGATACGGATCTGCGCGGTGGGCGATCCGCCACTGGCATGGCGGAAATGGTCGAGGCGGCCCAGCGCATAGTCCGCCGAATCCTTGGCCAGTTCCTCATGGGCAGTGCCGGGCTGGATGATTTCCTTGAGCCGGTGGCCTGTCGCGCGGCCGAATACGACAAGGTCGATCAGCGAGTTCGAGCCCAGGCGGTTGGCGCCATGGACCGAGACGCAAGCCGCTTCACCCACCGCGAACAGGCCGGGGATGATCGTTTCGGGATTACCGTCCGCACCGATCGTGACCACTTCGCCATGGTAGTTGGTCGGGATGCCGCCCATGTTGTAATGGACCGTGGGCACCACCGGCAGCGGCTGGCGGGTCAGATCGACACCGGCAAAAATCTTGCCGCTTTCGGTGATGCCGGGCAGGCGTTCGGCCAGCACCTTGGGATCGATATGGTCGAGGTGCAGGAAAATATGGTCCTTGTTCGGCCCGACGCCGCGTCCTTCGCGGATTTCCAGCGCCATCGAGCGCGAAACGACATCGCGACTGGCCAGATCCTTGGCGCTGGGCGCGTAACGCTCCATGAAGCGCTCGCCTTCGGAGTTGGTGAGATAGCCGCCCTCGCCGCGCGCGCCTTCGGTGATCAGCACGCCCGCGCCGTAAATGCCGGTGGGATGGAATTGCACGAATTCCATGTCCTGCAGCGGCAGCCCCGCGCGCAGCACCATGCCGCCGCCGTCGCCGGTGCAGGTATGCGCCGAGGTCGCGGTGAAATAGCTGCGGCCATAGCCGCCGGTCGCCAGCACCACCGCCTTCGCGCGAAACCGATGGATCGTCCCGTCATCCATGCACAGCGCGATCACGCCCCGGCATTGGCCACCTTCCATGATCAGGTCGATGGCGAAATATTCGATGAAGAAATCCGCCGCGTATTTCAGGCTCTGCTGATACAGCGCATGCAGCATGGCATGGCCGGTGCGGTCGGCGGCGGCACAAGTGCGCTGCACCGGCGGGCCTTCGCCCATGTTCTGCATGTGGCCGCCGAAGGGGCGCTGATAAATCGTGCCATTCTGGTTGCGGCTGAACGGCACGCCCGCATGTTCCAGCTCATAGACCGCCTGCGGTGCTTCGCGGACCATGTATTCGATCGCGTCCTGATCGCCCAGCCAGTCCGATCCCTTGACCGTGTCGAACATATGCCAGGTCCAGTGATCGGGCGAATTATTGCCCAGCGATGCGGCAATTCCGCCCTGCGCCGCGACGGTGTGGCTGCGGGTCGGAAACACCTTGGTAATGCAGGCGGTGCGCAGCCCGGCCTCGGCGCTGCCCATCGTTGCCCGCAGCCCCGATCCACCCGCGCCGACGACCACGGTGTCATAGGTGTGATCGATGATCTTGTAGGCTGGCGTGGTTTTGGAATTCGGGTTTGTCGAGCTATTTGGCATCTCAGGCGCCTCCCAGCGCAATGCGGATCACGCTGATCAGGCCGAACGCTACCCCGGCAAAGGCGGCCAGGTTGAGCAAGGCGATAACCGCGAATTTATTGCCATGGTCGTGGACATAATCCTCGATCATCACCTGCATGCCCAGCCGGGCGTGCCAGAAGGTGCAGATGATCAGCAGGCCCAGTGCCGTCGCCGATAGCGGTCGCGCGGCCCATTGATGCACCGTCGCATATTGGAAATTGGGCATCAGCAGCAGCGAGATCACCAGCCAGGTGGTCAGCACGAGATTGCCGATCGCGGTGAAGCGCTGCATCAGCCAATGATGCGGACCGTGCTTGGCCGAGCCCAGCCCGCGAACGCGCCCGATTGAAGTTCCGTTGCCCATGGCTAATCCTCAGTGCAAAAATATCGCTGCCCAGAAGGCAGAGGTTAAGGCGATGGCAATGACCGGGGTAGCCATCGACCACAAATTGTTGGTCTCCAGCTCGTACCCGGCGCCGATGTCCAGCACGAGGTGGCGAATGCCCGACGACACATGGTTGAAAAAGCACCAGCTGATGCCAACCAGCACGACCATGCCGTACCAACTGCCCGCCTGATGGGTGAACACCGCGTAAGCCTCTGGCCCTGCCGCCAGCGAACCCAGCCACCACAACAGCACCCCGAGCCCGGCGAGCGCCATGCCGTTGCCCGAAACGCGGTGCAGGATCGAGACGAGCATCGCCGGGCCCCAGCGCCATATCTCCAGATGCGGGGAAAGCGGTCGGGCTTTGGTGGAAGGGCTGGCTTGGGCCATGCGGAAGGTTCCCTCTGTTCCGGCTAGGCGAACTTGCACGGTTCGCGCCTCTCCATTAGCCAAATCATCGGCCTGTGCAAGCACCAGCAACCCTATAGCGCAAACGCGGCTCATTTCGGCAGTCGCGCGCTTGGCGATGCCATGCCCAGCGCTTAAGGGGCCGCGATGACCGATACAACGGGCGAAAGCTGGAAAATCACCATCCTTGGGCCGCGTTCCCAGATCGAGGCGGCGCTGGTGGCGCATGAAGATGCGCAGGATTGGGACCCCGAGATCGTGCTGTCGGGCAGCGAACTGGCCGATGACCAGCCTGAAGACTGGCGGCTGGAAGTCTATTTCGCGCGCCAGCCTGACGCGGCTGACCAGCGGGCCGTGGCGGCTTTGTTTGATGGCGAGACCCCGGCGATGAACGCGGAAAAACTGCCCGACGATGACTGGGTGACGCTCAGCCAGCAAGGGCTGGAGCCGATCCGCGCCGGGCGCTTTTACGTGCATACCCCCGATCACCCGCCACTGGGCGAGCGCGGTGTCACCGATTTCTGCATCCCCGCCAGCCAGGCGTTTGGCACCGGCCAGCATGCCACCACCGCCGGTTGCCTGGGCATGCTGACCGCGATGAAGGCCAGGGGAATTGTCGCCCGCAACATCGCCGATATCGGCACCGGCACCGGTTTGCTGGCCTTTGCCGCGATGAATTTGTGGCCACGCGCGCTGGCGACGGCCAGTGACATCGACGCGGCCTGCATTGCCGTGGTCCTGCGCAATATCGCGCTCAATGATGTACCGCTGGGCGGCGCATCCGGCCAACTGACCATGATCGAGGCCGCTGGCATGGATCACCCGCTGCTGGCGGCTCGCGCGCCCTATGACCTGCTGATCGCCAATATCCTGGCCGGGCCGTTGATCGCACTGGCCCACGATTTCGCCGAGGCGCTGGTGCCCGGCGGCCACGTGTTGCTGGCGGGGCTGCTCACCACGCAGGAGCCTGCGGTGCGAGCGGCCTATCGCCGCGCCGGGCTGCGGCTGGCCGCAAGGATGACGCGCGGCGACTGGTCGATTTTGTGGCTGAGGAAGCGGCGGTCGTTTGGGGGATGACATGGGCCTAACTCCCCTCCCCTTCAGGGAGGGGGTTCAATAAGGGTCACCCCGTGCTGGCTACAATCTCCGCCCAGGCCGCCTCGTCGATCACGCGCACGCCCAGTTTTTCGGCTTGTTTCAGCTTCGACCCCGCGCCTGGCCCGGCCACCACGAGGTCGGTCTGCGCGGAGACCGATCCTGCGGCGCGGGCACCCAGCCGTTCGGCTTGTGCCTTGGCCTCATCGCGGCTCATGGTTTCGAGCTTGCCGGTAAACACCACGGTCTGGCCCGCGACCGGGCTGGCCAGCGTTTCGACAACATAGTCGGGGGGCGTGACCTCGCCCAACAGATCGTCCCATACCGCGACATTATGTGCCTCGTGGAAGAAATCGCCCAACGCCTCGATCACCGCAGGACCGACGCCTTCGATCGAGGCCAGTTCGGCGGCCGCTTCGGCGTCACCGCTGCGCGCGCGCTGCGCCACGTCGCGCAACGCCGGTAGCCGCGCGAAACGTTTGAGCAAATCGCGCGCGGTCACCGCGCCGACATGGCGAATGCCCAGCCCGAACAGCAGGCGCGCGGCATCGGGGTGGCGCCGGGCCTCGATCGCTGTCAACAGATTATCCACAGACTTGTCCTTCCAGCCTTCGCGCCCGACGATGTCGCCGCGCCGCGCCTTCAGCCGGAAAATATCGGCGGGGCTTTCCAGCCAGCCCAGCCCAAAGAATTCGCCGATCGTCCTTTCGCCTAACCCCTCGATATCGAGCGCGCCCCGGCTAACGAAGTGGCGCAGCCGTTCGGTGCGCTGCGCCGGGCAGATCAAGCCGCCGGTGCAGCGGACATCGACTTCGCCTTCTTCCGCCACCGCCTCACTGCCGCATTCCGGGCAGTGATCGGGAAACACATAATCGTCGCGGGGGGTGTTGCGGGTGAGGTTGTCGACCACTTGCGGGATGACGTCGCCAGCGCGTTGCAACTGCACCCTGTCACCCACGCGCAGGCCCAGCCGGGCAATTTCGTCGCGGTTATGCAGCGTCACATTGGTCACGGTGACGCCGCCGACCAGCACCGGGGTCAAACGCCCCACCGGGGTCAGCTTGCCCGTCCGCCCAACCTGGACATCGATAGATTCCAGCGTGGTTTCGGCGCGCTCGGCCGGAAATTTATGCGCCAAAGCCCATCGCGGCGCCTTCGCTACAAAACCCAGCCGCCGCTGCCAGTCCAGGCTGTCGACCTTGTAGACCACGCCGTCGATATCATAGGGCAGGTCGGCGCGGGCATGCTGTATCGCGCGGTAATGCGCCAGCATGGCCTCCAGCGAATCGCAGCGCACCAGTTGCGGCGACACCGGTACGCCCCAG
>JALYHR010000004.1 GCA_030776465.1 Pseudomonadota bacterium | reverse complement strand
TCATCGCCGTCAGCACCCCGCGCATGGCGCGCACTTCGAGGTGGTTCCAGCCGGGCTTGGTCAGCATGTTGCGCAGGGTCAGGCGGGTGGCGGAGGCACGGTGGGGCGGGAAGAAATAGTCGCGGGGTTCAAGCAGGGCTTCGAAATGGCCGATCAGCCCTTCCAGTTCGGCTTGGGGAGCGGGGGGCAAGATCTCCTCGACGGAGGGTTGCGCCAGTTCCACCGGGGCTGCGCCGCCGCGGGGCTTGGCCCATTCATAGGCGCACAGGATCACCGCCTGCGCCAGGTTCAGCGAGGGAAATTCCGGGTTGATCGGCACGGTGATGATCGTTCGGGCCAGCGCGACGTCTTCGGTTTCCAGGCCGGACCGCTCGGGACCGAAGACAATGGCAGAGCGGCCTGGTGTAGCGTGGATGGCGTGGGCGGCTTGTTCGGGGGTCAGCACGGGCTTGGTGACGCCGCGCTTGCGCACCGTGGTGGCGTGGACGTGGGCGCAATCGGCGACCGCTTCGGCCAGCGAGGCATGGACGGTGGCGCGTTCCAGGACGATGTCGGCACCGGCGGCGGACGGCCCGGCTGCGGGGTTGGGCCAGCCGTCGCGCGGGGTGACGAGGCGCATTTCGGTCAGCCCGAAATTGAGCATCGCGCGCGCCGCCTTGCCGATGTTCTCGCCCAGTTGCGGGCGCACCAACACGATCACCGGCGGCAGCGCGGCATCACCCATCGGTTTGGCCCGCATCGCGCACGGTGCTGGCGAATTCCTCGAAATCGCGCGCTTCGCTGAAGTCGCGATAGACGCTGGCGAAGCGGATATAGGCGACGCTGTCGAGCTGGCGCAGCCCGTCCATGACCATTTCGCCGATCGCCTGCGACGAAACTTCGCTCTCGCCCAACGTCTCGATCTGGCGCTGGATGCCCGAGACGAGCTGGTCGAGTCGTTCCTGGCCGATGCTGCGCTTGCGGCAGGCGAGCGCCACCGATTGCTCGATCTTGCCGCGATCGAACGGTTCGCGGCGCGGCGTTTCGGGATCGCCGCCGTTTTTCAGCACGATGATGTCGCGCAATTGCACCCGTTCAAACGTGGTGAACCGCGCGCCGCAGCCTTCGCATTGGCGGCGGCGGCGGATCGCGGTGTTGTCCTCGGCGGGGCGCGAATCCTTTACCTGGCTATCGTCATGGGCGCAGAATGGGCAACGCAATGTGGATCAGGCCCCGTAACTGAGGCCAGGCCCATAACTTAGACCGGGATAAATCGGGAAGCGCGCGCATAGCTCTTCGACGCGCCCGCGCACCGAGGCCTCGATCTGGGCGTCGCCTGCTTCGCCATTCTTGCGCAGACCTTCGACCACTTCGGCGATCAACTGCCCGATCAGGCGGAATTCATCGACGCCGAAGCCGCGCGTCGTGCCGGCGGGCGTGCCCAGCCGAATGCCCGAGGTCAGCATCGCCTTTTCGGTATCGAAGGGGATGTTGTTTTTGTTGCAGGTGATCGAGGCGCGGTCGAGCGCCTTTTCGGCGTGGCGCCCTTTGGCCTGCTTGGGCCGCAGATCGACCAGCATCAAATGGTTGTCGGTGCCCCCCGACACGATGTCGAGTCCCTGGTCTTGCAGGCTTTTGGCCAGCACTTTGGCGTTTTCGGCGACGGCCCGCGCATAGGCCTTGAACTCGGGGGTCATCGCTTCGGCAAAGGCCACCGCCTTGGCGGCGACGACATGCATCAGCGGGCCACCTTGCAGGCCGGGGAAGACCGCGCTGTTGACCTTCTTGATGATCGCTTCGTCATTGCTCAGGACGATGCCGGATCGCGGCCCGCGCAAAGATTTATGGGTGGTGCTGGTGACGACATGGGCGTGGGGGACGGGCGAGGGGTGGACGCCGCCTGCGACCAGCCCGGAAAAATGCGACATATCGACCATGAGATAAGCGCCAATTTCGTCGGCGATCTCGCGGAAACGCGCGAAATCCCAGAAGCGGGAATAGGCGGTGCCGCCGGCAATAATCAGCTTGGGGCGGTTTTCCCGCGCGATCCGCGCGACTTCGTCCATGTCGATCAACTGGTCTTCGGGGCGCACGCCATAGGGGATCGGCTTGAACCACATGCCGGACATATTCTTGGGATGGCCGTGAGTCAGGTGCCCGCCGGCTTCCAGCCCCAGCCCCATGAAGCCATCGCCGGGTTGCAGCAGAGCCAGGAACACGGCCTGGTTCATCTGGCTGCCCGAATTGGGCTGGACGTTGGCGAACTGGCAGCCGAACAGGGCCTTGGCCCGCTCGATCGCCAGCGTTTCGATCTCGTCGACGAATTCGCAGCCGCCATAATAGCGCTTGCCGGGGTAACCCTCGGCATATTTGTTGGTCAGCACCGAGCCTTGCGCTTCAAGGACGGCACGGCTGCAGATGTTTTCGCTGGCGATCAGTTCGATGCGATCGCGCTGGCGTTCGAGTTCCTTGCCGATCCAGCCCGCGATCACCGGGTCGCTTTCCGCGAGACCGGCGGTGAAGAAGCCTTTTGGCGTCACGGGAGCTTGGACAAGCGTCTGGGTGGTCATGGCAAATCCCTGTCGATCACGGGGTTGGACAATTTATGGACGCGCCGCTGATGGCGGTCGCCGATGAAAGAAGCGGTCAGGAAGGCTTCGACGCAGGCCCGCGCCATGTCGCTGCCGATCAATCGTGCGCCCATCGCCAGGACATTGGCGTCATTATGGGTGCGCGCAAGGCCTGCCGAAAGTGGCTCCGATACAAGGGCACAGCGCACGCCGGGGTGGCGGTTGACGGCGATGGAGATGCCGATGCCCGACCCGCATAACGCGATCCCGCGCTCCGCCTTGCCTGCGGCGACATGGTTGGCGAGAAGATAGCCGAAATCGGGATAATCGACGGAAGCCGTGTCGTGGGGGCCAAGATCGCTGACTTCATGACCGTCCGCTGTCAACCATTGCACCAGTTCGGCCTTCAAACCGACGGCGGCGTGATCGGAAGCAAGGGCAATGCGCATGGGCGGGCTCGTCAAGCAGGGGCAAGGGATGGATTCGGTCGGGGCTCCTTACCAGTTCGCGAAAAAATCGCCACCATCCGTTGTCGGCGTTTTATCGGTAGCGGTTATCGGCACGGGCGAAAGGCCTATTGCGCCGCAGCATTTTATTAGGACATTTCCCTTTAGGATAGCGGCGGTCCAAGCGGGTATGGTCATGTCGTCTTTCGCGGCCTGAGCCGGAACGAACTCTCGATCAATCGGGCTGGCTCGTTGTCACGCGCGGGGTCAGGATCAGCGGTACGCCGTGGCGCGGGCGCAGGGTCAGGCGGCTGATCAGTTCGGGGCGGCGCCCGGCTGGATGGGTCAGGCGAAAGGCGCGGATGACGCTGGCCAGGATGATCTGCGCCTCTTGCTGGGCAAAGCCCGCGCCGATGCACAGCCGCGCGCCGCCACCGAATGGCAGCCACGCCTTGCGCACCGCCTCGGCATTCTCGGGCTTCGTAAAACGGTCCGGATCGAAGCTGTGCGGGCATTCCCAATTGTCGCTGTTGCGCTGGATCAGCCAGGGCGCGATTACCAGCAAATCTTCGGGCTGCACCTGTTTGCCGCGCATCGTTTCCGGCTTTATCACCGAGCGCGGCAGGAAGCCCACTGGCGGATAAAGCCGCAGGGTTTCGCGGAACAGGTTGCGCACTCCTTCCAGCCGCCGGATATGCTCGAACTCCAGCGGACCGCCGCCGGTCTCCGCCTCGATCTGGGCGTATAATTCTTCTTGCAGGGCGGGCTGCTCGGACAGCAGGTATAATGCCCAGGCCAGCGCGCTGGCGGCGGTTTCATGCCCCGCCAGAAAGATCAGCGAGGTCTGGTGGACCAGTTCGTCAAAGGTAAACGCCGCGCCCGTTTCCGGGTGGCGCGCGTCCATCAGCGCCTCCAGAATGTCCGCCTGCGCGGGACGCTCGCCCGCCTGTCGCGCGTCATAACGCGCGCGCATCACGCCATTGAGCACGGCATGGATTTCGCGAGCCGCCCTGCGCGTGCGCCACGCATAACCCAGCCGAGGCAGGCCGTTGATGCCCAGCGTGGTACTGCGCTGCGCCAGCGTCTGATAGCGTTTGAAGACGGTATAGATGCGGTCCGCCTCGGCCGCGCTGAGCTTTACTGAGAATATCGTGCGGAAAATGATGTCAGCGGTGACATGCGTCATCATCGGGTCGATATCGACCGGGCGGGTCAGGTCCTGACTGCGCATCGTCGCCACCAGATCCTGCGCCGCGCCCAGCATCATCGCATAGCCGCGCTTCAGATTGGTGTGGGCAAAGGCGGGATTGATCATCTCGCGCTGGTCGGCCCAATCCTGGCCATTGGCGGAAAACACGCTGTTGCCGATCAACGGCCCGAGCATGTCCATCAGCATCGGATGCTTGGGATATTGCCGGCGCGGATCATCCAGCACGCGGCCGACGATATCCAGATCGTTGACGACATAAAGCTTGAGCCGGGGCAGGCTGACCAGCCCCATTTTCATCGTGTAACTGCGTTCGAACAGCGTGTGGACCCAACTGTTCCAGCCGATCACGAAGCGCTTGAGCAGCCCGGCCTTCGACTTCAGCGGCTCGGGATAAGGCGGGGTGAAGGGGCATTTCGCGGCTGCCAGAATGGGCGCGGCGTTTGTATCGGGCTCAGTCATTCTCGGTCTCGAACGCGGCGATCGATTGGGCCAGCGGGCGCGGCGCGCAGGTCAGGCCGATGTAATCCAGCGCCGACGGCTTATCCAGGCGGCGCAGATAATCGAAATGGGTCAGATATTTATCGGCGCGCCGGGCCGGGTATGTCGCCGGATCGCAATAGCGGTGCCAGCGCGGGCTCAACTGGATCAAACCGGGCGGCGGCCCGACCGGGCGGGTCAGGCAGGGATCGACCAGCGGGATGCTGGCGCCATCGGTGATCGAGCCGATGTCCAGCCAGCGGAAATGCGCCGCGCCAACCCGGTCCAGCGCAACATGAAAGCCGCCTGCGTCACGGCGAAAGCCCACCAATGGAATGCTGCCGCCCAGCGTCACCAGGCTGAAATGATCGGGCAAGACCTGCCCACGCAATTCCAGCAGCCGTGCCATCACCGGCATTGCCAGGATCGAGCCGTTGGAATGGGTGACGAGCAGCACTTCGTCCCAGTTTTCATCAAGACTGGCCGAAACCGTGGCCGCGAACTCGTCCAGCCGCGCGGCCAGGGCCGGATCGGTGCGCCCGCGCGCCAGCAAATCGTTGAACAGGACAAAGCGCAGCAGCCACAAGCCGTTCGATCGTTCCAGCCGCGACAGCCCCACCGCGAACCCGATCACCAGCGCCGGGATCAACGCCAGCGCCCAAGACAAATGCAGCCAGTAAAACACCTGGCCCAGCACCAACCACGCCAGCAGCCCCGCCGTCAGCGCCATTCGAGCCAGCAAAATGCCGGGAAATATCAGCGCGATCTTGCTGCCGCGCGGCACGCTGCCGGTCTCGCTCCAGCGCCCCTGCGTCATGTAACGCCAATAGGTCGCGATCATCCGGCCCAGCAACGCCCATGCCCCGCGCGGCCAATGCATGCGCACGACGTCGTCCCACGCCAGGAAGCGAAAGTGCGTGCTGCCCGCGCCGTCGCTGCGCGTCACATCCCAGCCGGAATCGCGGCCGCCATCCCGCTGGCGCGGGCCCAGTGTCAGCCGCAAGCTGTCGCCGTTCTGCTCGGCGAGCCGGTTGGCATGTTCGACCTGTTCGCCCAGCAACTGGTGATTAAACCGCGCGCCGCGCGGATCGAATCCGCCCAGATGCAGAACTTTCCGCTTGAAAGGGCTCATGCCATGATGCTCTAGCGAGGCCATGCCGCAAACGGAACGACAATATTGCCTGTTCATGGATGGCCGCAAATACCATCGCAACATCGCCTGCAAGCGCCACGACAACGCCTATGGCATCAACGGCGGCGGCACGGAGAGGGAGCGGCGGGCGGCGGACCGGAACCTTTATCGCCATATGCGCGGGCAGGGCGATCCACTGGCGTGGCTGGTGTTGGGATTTATCCGGGCGTTCGGCTGGTTCTTTTTCAATTACCACGGACGGCCATGGCGCGGGCAATTGGTGCGCAAGATTTTTCGGCGTTATTGAGTGCGAAGCGCGGTGCCAGCCCTCTCCCCCTGCCCAACCACCCATTAATGGTACCCTGTAGGGTGGTTGGGCAGGGGGAGAGGGCTGCACCGCGCTCAATTCGCCCTTTGGCGAATTGCAAATCAGGCACTAAAGCGCGGCGCATGACTGAAGAAGAACAAGCGCAAATCGCGCATCGCCGGTTTTATAAGGCCGAACAGGAAGCCGATTTCGTCGATGCGCAAGGCAGCAATACGCCGCAGACGCGCAGTCCATCATACCAACTGGCGTTCCGCGACACCGATTTCCTGTTGCGCGATGAATTGCGGCCAGTGCGCTTTCAACTGGAATTGCTCAAGCCCGAGATGCTGCTTGACGAGGCCGGGATCGGTTCGACGCTGGTGGTCTATGGTTCGGCGCGCATCCCGTCGCCCGACGCGGCGCAGGCGTTGATCGACCGCGCGATCACGCCGGAGGACAAGGCGGTGGCGGAACGGCTGGCGGCCAAATCGAAGTACTACGAGGAAGCGCGCAAGCTCGCCATCATTGCCGGCGAGAAAGCCATTGTTGAAAAGGGCCAGCGGCAATTCGTGGTGTGCTCGGGCGGCGGTCCCTCGATCATGGAGGCTGCCAATCGCGGCGCGGTCGAGGCGGGCGCGGAAACCATCGGTCTCAACATCGTCTTGCCACACGAACAGGCGCCCAACCGCTACGTCACCCCGCGACTTGCCTTTCAGTTCCACTATTTCGCGCTGCGCAAGATGCATTTCCTGCTGCGCGCCCGCGCGGTCGCGGTGTTTCCCGGCGGTTACGGCACGCTGGACGAGATGATGGAACTGCTGACCCTGATCCAGACCGGCAAGATGCGACCGATCCCGGTGCTGCTGTTCGGCGGTGATTTCTGGAAAAAGGTGATCAATTTCGAGGAAATGGCCGCTGAGGGCGTGGTCAGCCGGGCCGACCTGGCGCTGTTTACGCCGGTGGAAACCGCAGAAGAAGCCTGGGCCGAGATCGCCCGGTTTTATGGGATAGAGGGGTAGGGCCGGGACTGGGGTTCTTGTCCCCTCCCCTTCAGGGGAGGGGTCGGGGTGGGGTCTATCCTCAAGCGCTGCGCCAGCCGGATAAACCCCACCCCCCAGCCCCTCCCCTGAAGGGGAGGGGAGCTTTTAAGCCTCTCAGCGCCCAACCTGGCCATGCCCCAGCGGACCCGCGCCTGCACCAAACCCCGGCGCATTTTCCAATGCCGCGCGCACGAACTGCCGCGCGCGTTCGACCGCTTCGGGCAGGCTCACCCCGCGCGCCAGTTCGGTGGCGATGGCGCTGGACAGGGTGCAGCCGGTGCCGTGGGTGTGGCGCGTTGTGATACGAGGGGCGGCATAGTGGCGCGGTTGTTCGCCCGGCACCGTCAGCACATCGGTCACCACCGCGCCGGGCCGGTCGCCGCCCTTTGCCAGCCAGGGCCGACCCAGCGCCGCCAAAGCTCCGGCCCCGCCCAATGCCGTCAGTTCGGCGACATTGGGCGTAATCAGCGCCGCCAGCCGCATCAGCGCGGCAAAACCGGCGACGGTGTCACAATCGGTCAGTTCATCGCCGCTGCTGGCGATCATCACCGGGTCAAACACGATGGGAATCCTGCCGTCCAGCGCCGCCAACCGCTCTGCCACGCGCGCGGCGGTCGCGGCGCTGCCCAGCATCCCGATCTTGATGGCATCGACGCCGATATCGGACAGGCAGGCGTCGATCTGGGCGATGACCAGTTCGGACGCCAGCGGCTCCACCGCATGCACGCCGCGCGTGTCCTGAACGGTGATCGCGGTGATCGCGCTCATCGCATAGCCGCCCAGCATGGTGATGGTCTTGATGTCGGCCTGGATCCCCGCGCCGCCCGAACAATCCGATGCGGCGATTGTCAGCACTCGTACTGGGGTGAAGATTTTGGGGATCATCAGGCCTTGAAGTGCCGCTCGGTCGAAGGCGGGTTCTTGGCATGGAGATGCCGGGCGCGCGGTGGCCGGTCGAGCAATTCACCGCCGCAATTGGGGCAGCGTTCGTCCAGGTCTTCGGTGCAGTCGGCGCAATAGGTGCATTCAAAACTGCAGATAAAGGCACCCGCATCCTGTGCCGGCAAATCCACGCCGCAGCGTTCGCAATCGGGGCGCATTTCGAGCATATGCCCATCGTGCCATCAAACCGCCCGCAGCAAAAGGGCCAGCCGCCAACAGGTTACAAAATAGTGCAATGTGTGATGACGACCGCCTCACGCCGCGGCTTCTGCCACTGCATCGCAGATGGCATCGACCACGTTGGTCACTTCGGCTTCGTCGTCGCTCTCGGCCATGACCCGGATGACCGGCTCGGTGCCGGATGGGCGGATGACGAGGCGACCATGCCCGGCCAATTGCGCTTCGGCATCGGCGATTACCGCCTGAACGCGGGCGTTGTCCAGGGGTTTGCCGCCGGAAAACCGCACGTTTTTGAGCAATTGCGGCACGGCGTCGAACTGGTGCAGCAAATCGCTGGCGCGTTTGCCCGATTTGACCAGCGCCGCCAGCACTTGCAGCGCGGCAATCGTGCCGTCGCCGGTGGTGGCGTGGTCCAGCATGATCATGTGGCCGGATTGTTCGCCGCCGACGTTGTAACCGCCGCGACGCATCGCTTCCAGCACGTTGCGGTCGCCCACAGCCGTGCGCACCAGTGACAGCCCGCGGGCATTGAGGCAGCGTTCCAGGCCGAGGTTGGACATCACCGTCGCCACCACGCCGCCGCCGCGCAATTCACCGCGCGCCGCCAATTGCGCGCCGATCAGCGCCATGATCTGGTCGCCATCGACCTCGGTGCCGTTTTCATCGACCACGATCAGCCGGTCGGCATCGCCGTCCAGCGCGATGCCGATGTCGGCGCCCGATGCGACCACGGTTTCCTTGACGAGGTCGAGATGGGTGGAACCGCAGCGGTCGTTGATGTTGCGGCCATTGGGGGTAACGCCGACCGAGATCACGTCGCCACCCAATTCCCAGATTACGGTGGGCGCGACTTGATACGCGGCGCCATTGGCGCAATCGACGACGATCTTCAACTTATCGAGGCGCACTTCGTCGGGCAGCGCGCTCTTTACCGCGTGGATGTAACGCCCGCGCGCGTCGTCAATGCGGCGGGCGCGGCCGATATCGCGCGATTGGGCAAGCGGCTGCTGCGTCGCGATCATCGCCTCGATCGCCAGTTCGTCCTCGTCGGAGAGCTTGAAGCCGTCGGGGCCGAACAGCTTGATGCCGTTGTCTTCATAGGGGTTGTGGCTGGCCGAGATCATCACGCCGACATCGGCGCGCATTTCGCGGGTCAACAAGGCGATGGCCGGGGTGGGCATCGGCCCGGTCATCACCACGTCCATGCCGACACTGGTAAAGCCCGCGACCATCGCGCTTTCCAGCATATAGCCCGATAGCCGCGTATCCTTGCCGATGACGACGCGGTGGCGGTGGTTGCCGCGCAGAAAGCGGATGCCCGCCGCCTGGCCGACCCGCATCGCGATGTCGGCGGTCATCACGCCTGCATTGGTGCGGCCGCGAATGCCGTCCGTGCCAAAATACTGACGTGTCATATCTGTCCCCGTTTTATGCCGCGAAATTTGCTATGTCCCGGCGTCGCGGTAATGTCACGAATATCAACCCTGCACGTATGCATGAATTGGGGCACCCCTCAGAGCCGCGCCTGTAATCCCACAAAGAACGAACGCCCCACCACATCATAAACGGAGGCCATCGTCATGCCTGGATAGGTGATCGTTGGCGGCTGCCGGTCGAACAAATTGTTGATCCCGGCCCGCAGTGTCAGCCCGTTGCGGATGTCGATCTGGGTGCTCAGGTCGAACAGGCTGTAATCGGGTGTACCGGGGGGCGAAAAGCAGGGAATGGCATTGGGATCGGTCATGCCCGAGATAAAGCGCCAGCGCAGGTTCGCCTGAAAGCCATCGGTTCGGTAATACAGGCCGGTCAGCCCTCGCCAGCGCGGCTGGGGCGCGGTGCTGCCGCTGGTGGCGGGCGAATAGAGCAGACCGGCGCCCAGCGTGCCGGCATAGCTTTGAAAGGCCCCTCCGGGCACGGTTTGCACGGTATAGGACAATAAGCGGGTGAAGCGGCTGTCAATCCCGATGAAACCCGCGCTGTGGGCCAGCTGGGTCTCCCATCGCAGGGTGAAGTCCAGCCCCTCGGTGCGAATGGCGCCGAGGTTCACATAGGGCTGGACGATGCTGTTGATCAGGCCGGTGCCGTTGCGACCGATCAGCTGGCAATAGCGGTTGGCAGGGCTGTAAGTGGGATTGCTGTGCGCCGCGTCGAGGTTGAAACAATCCGCCAATGCCGTTTGTGCCAGCGGAAACAGCCCGATCGCGTTGGCGATGCGGATCGCGTAGTAATCCACCGAGAACGACAGGTGATGAAAGACCGGTGCGCGCAGCTGCGGTTGCAGCGACGCGCCCACGGTGTAGGTGTCGGCCCGTTCCGGGCTGAGGGCGGCATTGCCCTGTATCGGGGCGTTGATCGCCGGCGAGGTCTCGATATAGCTGGCATAGGCCGCAGGGCTCATCTGCGACAGGCACAGGGCGGCGATCTGCGGCACGGCCCGCGTGGCGGGCGAGGTGAGCGAGCAGGGGTCCGCCAGCGTCAGGCTGGCGACATTGCCGGTGACAGGGATGGCCGCTTCGGCAAAACTGGGCACCCGCACCGCCCGTTCATAGCCGCCGTTCAAGCTCAGTAACGCCACCGGCTGCCAACTGGCCTCGCCGCGCCATGTCCAGGTGGTGCCATAATGGCTGTAATGCGACCAGCGGCCGCCGATATCGACCGACAGCGCCTTGGCGAAGCGGGTGTCGTGCAGCACAGGTACCAGCAATTCCCCGGCGATCTCGCCCACCTTCTGGGCAACGGTGGGAACGGGATATTGGGCGACGGAAGACGCGATGTTCGCCGGACCGATGCCTGCGCAATCGGCATCGACGGTGGCGCGGTTGTTGCAATCAGGCAGGGCGGAATAGCTGTCGCGCCGCCATGTGGCAGTAAGCGAAAAGCGCGGGTCGATGGCGGGGTGGCTGCCCAGAATGCCGTTCACGCTGGCCTCGACCACATCCTGTCGCATCGCCTGGATGCTGATCGCGCGAGTGGTGAGATAGGCATGGCAGGCGGGCGAGACCGTGTTGGCCGAACCAAACGGATTATATCCGCCAGCGCAGATCGAATTGCCCCCATCGGGCGCGTTGAGCAACTGCTGGACATGGCTGAGCAGCACGGCATTGGCCATATCCTCTTTCTGATCGGTGGCGCCGTGGGCGGCATAAACTTCCCATTGCCAGCCGGACCAGTGGTTGCCGGGCATGGCGAAATTGCCCCTCAGCCCGGCGGTGACCTGCCATGTCTGGTAAGTCTCGTTATAGATGCGGCGGCCCAGATCATCGAAACGTTTGAAATAGTAGATCGGCGCGTTTGGCTTGGGCCGAGAAGCGAGCAGGACGGCAAGGTCGGCCGGGATGAGCGGGTTGCTGGCCGGCACCACCATGTTGCCGCCATAAATTCCCCCCTGAAACACCGGGTTTAGCGGCGAGCTGGCGGAGATGGAGTAGCCGACATCGGTTTGCACCCGGCTATCGGTATAGAACCCCTGCAAAAATGCGGTGATGGCTGGCGTGGCCGCGAAGCTGATGCTGCCTGCATACGAGACGCGCTGCTGCGGCTGGATAATGTAATTGTCGGGCCCGGTAAGCTGGTTGACCGAAATGCCCACCGGGAGAATCTTGTAGGTTCCTCCCTGTGGATCGAGATTCGCGCCGCCCACCGAGGCAAACACGCTGCCATTGTTGTTCACCCCGAAAATGGTGAGGTTGGGGATGGTGCCTGCGATGCCGTATTTGCCGTTGAACAGTGCGGCCACCGTCGCCGGGTTGGCACCGCTGAAAGGAGTAATGATCTGGCCCGTCGCCAGATAGCTGGAAGGGACTCCGCCGCCGCAATAAAACGAACAGCGTTCCGCCCCGGTGACTAACCCCCGATCGGTGTAGCTGGCGGCCAGCATGATATGTCCGCGCCCACCGGCAAACTTGGTTCCGGCGATGGCACCGATATTGGCATTCAGCCCGTCGCCATGCTCGGACAAGCCGGATTGGCCGGATAGTTCCAATCCCTCGAACTGGGTGCGCAGGCGGAAATTGACCACGCCCGAGATCGCGTCCGAGCCATAGACCGCCGAGCCACCGCCAGTGCTGATCTCCACCCGATCCAGCGCGATGGCGGGAATGGCGTTGATATCCACCACGCCGCGCGGTGTGGCCATCGGCAGGCGTCGGCCATCCAGCAGCACGAGGTTACGCTGTTCGCCAAGGCCCCGCAGATTTAGCGAGGCATAGCCGCCACCGCCCAGCGGATTGCTGGAGGCGTCGGAGCCGACCCCAAACAGGGGGATCTGCGCCAGAAAAGCCTCAAGATTGACCTGATAGTTGCGCGCAAGCTCGTCCGATTTCACCGTGACAACCGACGTGGCGGCAGCGGGGTCAGTCCGCGCGAGGCGGGTGCCGGTTATGACAATCGCCTGGGAAAAGGCCCCGTTTGCGTCGGGTGTATCCAATGCATCGGCGGCGAAGGCAGGGGCAGGCAGCAGGCCCGCAGCGAGCCACAAGGCGCATCCTGGCCAGCTATGGGGCCAGAGGGGCCAGTTGTGGGGCCATCTGTTGCGGCACCAACCTATATCCGGCACAGGTCGTTGCCCCAGCATTTCACACTGGCGGGCAGCACCGACTGGCATTCCTCGACAATGTGACTAACCCCACCCTGGCGCGCTTTATTTACCGGCCAGCGATGTGAACAGCGGCACCACAACGCCGTCTGAATTGGGAAAAAATTCATTGGGATGCACGAATTCCGAGCGGAACCACGGGTATTTTACCGGATCGAAACACTGCTTCAGCCATTCGATGCCCGCCCGCACGATCGGGCAGGCTCGCGCCTCCGGATGGAAATAATAGAAGATATCGAACTTCAGCCGGAACGGCAGGTCGACGGGCACCAGCTTGGAAACCAGCGATGTCACATAGGTTGGCATGTAGGCGATGCCAGCGTCATTTGCCACCGCCCAGAACACCGCCAGGCTGGAATTGGTGCGGATCGGCAGGAAGCCAGGGGGCCGGTCGGTTCCCACCAGTTGGTCGAGCAGTTCAGAGCGCACGCCGGGCGAAGTCAATTCGATAAAGCGGTGGTCCAGTAGATCTTCGGGGGTGCGGGGCATGCCATTCTGCTTGATGTAATCGCGTGAGGCAAACGGCATGATATGCAGCGTGGCCAGCTTCGCTACCACGAGGTTGGGATTGCGGGGCAGATGCCACACCACGCCGATATCGACATCGTCGCTATTGTCGTGCTCAAGGTCGTTGTCGCACATCATCGCCATGGTCAGATCGGGAAATTGCTGCTGCAGATCGAGCAGGCGCGGCGTGAGCCAACCAGAGCCAAGGCCCTCGCTGGTGCCGATGCGCAGCTCATTCGCCCGACGCAGATAGGCCGAGTTCTCGATCCCGTCGGCCACCGCCGCCCCCCGCATGGAGTTGGCTATAGCGCGCAGGCGCAAACCCGCAGGGGTCAGTTTCACGCCGCTATAGCCGCGCAACAGCAGTGCCTCGCCGGTGTGATGCTCGATTCGGGCCACCTTGGCCCGCACGGTGTTAACCGAAAGCTTTAGCTTGGTGGCTGCGGCGCGGAAGCTGCCCGTCTCGGCAAGATAGGAAAACATGCGCAGATCATCCCAGCCCAGCCCGAGCAGCGGGTCAGGAGAGCGGGTCCCTTTCTGAACAGACTGAACAGCCTGAACAGCCTGTTCATTATTCTGGATAGCGGCGAGTGAGGCGCCCATAGCTATTACCTCCGTAAGTAACCTTAGTATTCCTCTCAGTAAGGTAAACTGTCAATGTTTCATTCTGCACCTAGCACTGCGACGCTCTCCCTTTCAACCGCGCAGGGCGGGGGCGTCGTCGCGTTTTCCGATGCATTCCACCGCATTGTCAGCAAATCATCTGTTCGCTCTGCCGATATCCAGATGGCCACGCGGGATGAAACGCTGCGCGCGCTGAACCTGGCGCGCGAGCTGTTGCCGGTCGCCTCGGACGAGGTTGTCAGCGCGGTCTATGCCCATAATCCGGAATGTTTCCGAATCGTGCGGCGCGAACCTTTCGCCTCATCCTTCATGATGGCCTATCTGCCGCTCAACGGCGCGGGCGCCGCGGCGCTGGTGGATGGGTACTTCGATCCGGCTTCGCCCAACCTGCGGCACATTTGCGTGCCGGGTGAGGCGCCTACGGTGATCTATTCCTGGCTTACCTATGTGCCGCGCAACATGATTGCCGGCCTGCGCCTCGTTCGCGAGTTGGAGACCATCGGCGGCGGCACCGCCATCTTCACCCGCCCGGCTCACCCCGAAGCGCTGCGGATTCTCAGCATGGCGGGCTTTATCCCCGCGCGGGATATCTTCCCCTCCGCCCCCGAATCGCTGTTGGTGGTACTGACGGAAGGTGAAAGTGAAAGTCTGGGATCGGCCCCATCATCGATGACGGTGCGCGTGGCCCGCAATTTTGACGATATGGCCAAGATCATCTCGATTCGTACCTCGACCTATATGACCGAGCAGTTCTGCACCTTCATCGAGGAATTCGACGGCAACGACTTTTCTGCCACCCATCTGATCGGCGAAGTCAATGGCGAGCCCGCCGGCTGCGTGCGAATCCGCTTTTTCGGGGAATTCGCCAAGCTGGAGCGGCTGGCCGTGCGTCCCGAGTTCCGGCGTTCCCGCCTGATGTGGCGGATCGTGAAAGCGGCTTTCGATCACTGCGGGCGCAAGGGCTTTGCCAAGCTCTATGCCCATGCGCGCGAGGATCTGGTCCCGGCGTGGGAGCGGTTTGGCGCGCGGCTGATGGAGCGCGAGCCCTTCTACTTCTCCGACGTCCGCTTTCGCGAGATGGAGCTGGACCTGCCGCAGCATCCGCGCGCCATCCGCTTTGGGGCAGATCCCATGCTGCTGATCCGGCCCGAAGGAGAATGGGATGCACTGGGGCCGCTCGATTGCGCCCAGCTGATCCATAATCCGCAACGGCGTAGCCGTGTGGAAGATGTTCGTAGGCTGGAGGTGGGATATGCGAAATGTGATTGACTTGATCAGCGGTCGTAATTCAGCGACAGGCCAGCCAACCATAGTGAAACCAGCGTCCAATACCGACATTGCACACTATGAGCAGTTAGTGGCGGGCCTGAAAGAGAGCCGGGAACACCTGCGGGTCCTTCAGGTCAGTGGGGAGCAACAAAATGTTGACCTTGCCAAGGCTTTTTATCGCATCGATTCCGCCGTTGCATCGATCAGCGAACTCCTCGCAATAACCCAGACATTGGATTTGGCGCCTTTCCCGACGGAGACGGTCACTTGTTCCGACCGGAAGCCGGCCTCGCTCGACAATATCCTTAGCACAGCATTAGTATGAGCGTGTCATTCAGCAGAGCAGGGGTTGCTAGCCGATCCCCCACATGCGCTGCAGAACCGTCCTCTCTCTTTCTGGATAGGAATTAACCATGGCACTTGCATTTGACGATAATGAGGTCATTTATCAACGTATCGGAGAATTGTGCCACGCTTGGGATTGTTGCGCCAATATTCTACTTAATACTATGCTTAACTGCACAGACGGTCAGTTAAAGGGAATTACAAACAACATTGATCCTGTCTCCGGACGGATAAGGTTAATTAAAAACCTGATCACAACATTAGATCAATCGGAGGAATGGAAGAGTATGGCGATGGCTATTCTCAACCGAATACAGGATGATATTGGACCTAAGCGAAACAGAATTGTTTATGACGCATGGGATTTGGAAAGCGATACGACGCAGCAAATGGACTGTTTGGCGCAAATAGGACCAGTCCAATCTGCCCCTCCCTCGCTGATAATTGAACTGCGCGAAGAGATCACAGTCGAGCACATCGAGCAGGTGTTACATCAGACGAGCATTTGCGCGAACGGCCTTCTTTGCATCAGCGCAGATATCGCGAACTGGAAAGGTCGAGGACTGACGCCCTTGAAATCCTCTCTCCTACCGCTTCTGAAGCAAACAGAACGGATTCTATCCCGATTAGGCCTCAAGCCATACTCAGCAGAGCTATTCGCACCGTCCATGGAGTCTGATTCGAAACTCCGTTTCGGGTAGTCGGTGCCAGTCGTCTACCACGGCGAAGAACTGAGAGAGGGAGGGCAAAGCGGGCCGATGGTGGACAGGGGTGGATTCGAACCACCGTACGCTCTCGCGGGCAGATTTACAGTCTGCTGCCATTAACCACTCGGCCACCTGTCCACATCAGCCTTTTCCGGCAGCGGGGTTGACCCGCTGTACCGGCCTTCCTGCGAAGGCCGCCGACCGAGAGGCGCGCCAATGCCCAAGCTGGGCTTGCCTGTCAATGGGCCCAAGGCGCAACGGGTCCGTCTGTGAAGCCAAACCGTCGATGGCGCTTGCCTGCCGGTGGGGTGGCTGGCAGGGGCACCTGACCGATGGCCAAAAACGGCCGCCGCTCAAGGAACGCGCATGAGAACCCGGAATGAAGATGGCCGGAATGAAGATGGCCCAGACCAGCGCAACAAGCGGGCGTTGCGCGGGCGGGCGGGGCGGATGCAGGGCGGCCGGGGCAGCGGCCGGTCCGCCAAGGGCGCGGTGCGGTTATGGGGAAAGCACGCGGTCCAGGCGGCGCTGCTGAACCCCTTGCGTAGTCACCGCAAGCTGTGGGCGACGCGCGAGGCGGTGGCCGGGCTCGATGGCGAACTGCCCGCCGATTTTCCGCTGGAATACGCGCAAGCCGCCGACCTGGGCCGGTTGGTCGCGCGCGATGCCCCGCATCAGGGGCTGGTGCTGGAATGCGATGCGCTGGACGATGTCTTTCTGGAAGACGTGCTTGCGCCGGAAAACGATGGGGAAAACGACGCCGACGGCGATGCTGGGCACATGCTGGTGGTGCTCGACCAGGTTACCGATCCACACAACGTCGGCGCCATCCTGCGTTCGGCGGCAGCCTTCGGCGCGCGCGCCATCATCACCCAGGATCGCCACGCCCCGCCGGAATCAGGGGTCGTGGCGAAATCGGCATCGGGAGCGCTGGAAATCGTGCCTTGGGTACGCGTCGTCAATTTGGCCCGCGCGCTGGAGGAAATCGCCAAGGCGGGTTACTGGCGCATCGGCCTGGCTGCCGATGGCGCATTGACGCTGAGCCAGGCGCTGCCGAGCGGCGCGGTCGCGCTGGTGGTCGGCGCGGAAGGCGAAGGCCTGCGCCACAATATCATCCAGCATTGTGACGCAATCGCCCATTTGCCGATCAGCGACGCCATCGACAGCCTGAACGTCTCCAACGCCGCAGCGATCGCCTTATACGCTGCGGCGACGCGGCCAAAAGCTTAGAGTTTTTGCGACTTGCTTACGTCGACCGAACCGGAAAAACTTTAGTTAACAGCGTCCTTCAGGCCCTTGCCGGGCTTGAACTTGGGCTGCGTAGATGCACCGATCGTCATCACTTCGCCGGTGCGCGGATTGCGACCGGTCGAGGCATGCCGTCTGGCAACGGAGAATGTTCCAAAGCCGACCAAACGGACTTCATCGCCCTTTTTAAGCGCACTCTTGATGGAATGAATCACCGCTTCGACAGCCTTTGCGGTATCATTGCGGGACAGCCCGCTCGTCGTAGTCACAGCGGCGATGAGATCGTTTTTATTCATTATTCATATCCCCTTGGCGTCTGTTGAAACGGCTCACCCCAGCCCTTTGAGCCAACGGGAAATAGAACCAATTACGATCTACCTGTCAAAGTTAAATCTTGCCTCAGCGCAGAAATTGCCCTCTTTTTCAACATTCCATCCACAAATTTCGCAAATTCGCACACGCCCGGCGCAGAGACGCCGCGAAACGGGGCTCCCGATTCGCGGCGTTGCAGGATTCTCGTCGGGGTTGACGGCGTCAGTGGGCCGTCGATGATGCTATCAATGGGCCGTCGATGACGGGGGCTGGCCGGGCAATGCGGCGACGACTGGCGCGCCGACAACCGGTTGACTGGCCAGGTCATCAGCCTCGGTCCACTCGATCGCCACCAGCGGTTGAGTCAGCACCCGCGCCAGAACTTCATCAACATGCGAGACCGGGATGATCTCCAGACCTTCCTTGATGTTCTCAGGGATTTCCACCAGATCCTTGCGGTTTTCTTCGGGGATCAGCACCGTCTTGATGCCTCCTCGAAGGGCGGCCAGCAGCTTTTCCTTCAGCCCGCCGATCGGCAGTACCCGACCGCGCAAAGTCACCTCGCCGGTCATCGCCACATCGGATCGTACCGGAATCCCGGTCAGTGTGGACACGATCGAGGTAACCATGCCGATCCCCGCTGACGGACCGTCCTTGGGCACCGCGCCCTCGGGCAAGTGGATGTGGATATCCCTGCGCTGGATCAGCGACGGCTTGATGCCATAGGCCGGGCTGCGCGCGCGCACAAAGCTGAACGCGGCTTGCACGCTTTCATTCATCACCTCGCCCAGCTTGCCGGTGGTCCGCACGGTACCCTTGCCGTGCACGGTCACGCTCTCGATGGTCAGCAATTCGCCGCCAACTTCGGTCCACGCCAGCCCGGTCACCGCCCCGACCTGGTGCTCGTCATCGGAAACACCGTGGCGGAACTTGCGCACCCCGGCGTAATCGCCGAGATTTTCCGGCGTGATCGTCACCGATTTGGTTTTGCCCTCCAGAATCGCCCGCAATGATTTGCGCGCCAGCCGGGCAATCTCGCGCTCCAGCGTGCGCACCCCGGCTTCTCGCGTGTAAAAGCGGATGAGGTCGCGCAGACCTTCGTGGGTAAGGATGAACTCGCCCTTTTTCAGCCCATGCGCTTCGACTTGCTTGGCGATCAGGTGGCGTTCGGCGATCTCGACCTTTTCGTCCTCGGTATAGCCCTCCAGCCGGATGATTTCCATGCGGTCGAGCAAAGCTTGCGGCAGGTTCAGGCTGTTCGCGGTGCAGACGAACATGACGTCGGACAGATCGAAATCGATTTCCAGATAATGGTCCTGGAACTTCGAGTTCTGTTCGGGATCGAGCACTTCGAGCAGCGCCGATGCCGGATCGCCCCGGAAATCCTGGCCCAGCTTGTCGATCTCGTCGAGCAGGAACAAGGGGTTGGACGCACCCGCCTTGCGCAAATTGGTGACGATCTTGCCCGGCAGCGAACCGATATACGTGCGGCGATGGCCGCGAATCTCGGCCTCGTCGCGCACGCCGCCCAGCGACTGGCGGATGAACTGGCGGCCCGTCGCGCGGGCGATCGATTTGCCCAGGCTGGTCTTGCCCACGCCCGGCGGGCCAACGAGGCACAGGATCGGCCCCTTCAGTTTATTGTTGCGCGCCTGCACTGCGAGATATTCGACGATGCGGTCCTTGACCTTGTCCAGCGCGTAATGATCGGCGTCGAGCACCGCCTGCGCGCCGGCAATGTCCTTTTTCAACCGGCTTTTCTTGCCCCACGGCAACCCGAGCAGGACATCGAGATAATTGCGCACGACCGTCGCCTCGGCGCTCATCGGCTGCATGGTCTTGAGCTTTTTCAACTCGGCCATGGCCTTGGTGCGCGCCTCTGGCGACAGCTTCATCCGGGCGATCTTTTCCGACAACTCGGCAAGCTCGTTGCCTTCGCCCTCTTCGCCATTGCCCAATTCCGACTGGATCGCCTTGAGCTGTTCGTTGAGGTAATATTCGCGCTGAGTCTTTTCCATCTGGCGCTTTACCCGGCCACGGATCCGGCGCTCCACCTGGAGCACGCCCAATTCGCCTTCCATGAAGCTGTAGACCAGCTCCAGGCGCTTGAAGGCGTCGATTTCGGTCAGCAGCGCCTGCTTGTCGGCAACCTTGGCGCTGATATGCGCGGCGATGGCGTCGGCCAGTTTCGATGCGTCCGCAATCTCGCCAAGCTGCTCGCCCGCGTCCTGCGCCAGTTTTTTGTTGAGCTTGGCGTATTCATGAAACTGGTCGATCGCGCTGCGCATCATGCCAGCGGATTCGGCGCCCTCGACCACTTGCGATTCGACCGTCTCAACCTGCCCAACCAGCATGCCGTTTTCTTCATGCACTGCGACCAGCGTCCCGCGCGACTGGCCCTCGACCAGCACGCGCACGGTGCCATCGGGCAGCTTGAGCAATTGCAGGACGGTGGCGATCACGCCGACGTCATACAGGTCGTCGCGTTCGGGATCGTCGCAGCCCGGATCGAGCTGCGCGACCAGGAAAATATCCTTGTCGTCGGCGGTCATTGCCGCCTCCAATGCGGCCACCGATTTTTCGCGGCCGACAAACAACGGCACGACCATGCCGGGGAAAACCACGATATCGCGCAAGGGAAGCAGAGCGAGCAAATTCATCATGTCCATCCATCAAAGCGCGTAAAGCGCATGTTCGGCTCCGAGCAACGCAAGTCCCGTGCCGTATCGGTAGACCCCGATATGGGGAGGTGCGCGAGGCGTTGCAATCCCCGGACGCTGCACCTGCGAGACGGCTTCTTCAGACGCCCGCAGCTTGGATTGCCTGGCCACTGTAGCCGACAATGCAAGAAAAGCGTTGAAGAGTTATGGACGCACTATCATTGGCTCAAAATGGCAGCTTGAAACCGGGTGGTAGCCCAAGCCCTTGCTGCGCGCTGGCCATTTCGCGGTTCGCCACTTCGTCGGCTTTCGCGCGCGCGTCGTTGAATGCGGCAGCGATCAGATCCTCCAGGATCGACTTTTCAGCAGGCAGCATCAGGCTGTCATCGATCGCAACGCCGATCACGCGGCCCTTTGCCGAGGCGCGGATTCGCACCAGGCCCCCGCCCGACACGCCTGCCACTTCAAGGCTGTCGAGCTTTGACTGGGTCTCGGTCATCTGCTTCTGGATGGTCTCGGCGGCAGCTTGCGCGGCTTTGATCATCTCTTCCATCGACTTCATCGGTTGAAACTCCTGTTGCGGGCGGCGCCATCATGCGTGTCCGCAGTGTTTTCGATCAGCTCGGCTTGCGGAAAGGCGGCAAGAGCGGCGGCGACCAGCGGCGTGGCGCGCAGCGCGTCTTGCGCCGCAGCCTTGTCCGCCTCGGCCAATTCGCGCAAGGCCGGTTCGCCCTCTTGTTCACTGTGTTCGACTTGCCAACGCTCGCCGGTGGCTTTGAACAAGCCCTCGCGCAGGTCCGGTGCCGGATCGCCGGAGTAGCCCGGCACCAGCGCAAAGCGCAATTCACCCGGCGTCAGAGCGACAACCCGCACCCAGTCGCGCATGATCTGGGCGATCCGCAATTGCCCGGAGTTTTCGGTCGCGCGCACCAGCGCAGCCCAGTCCATCGCTGGCGCCGCCGGGGTAGGCGCGGCTGCTCCGCTCGTTTGAGATGCAGGTGCCACCGGGCGCGCGGCGATCTCCTCCAACCGCTTCGCCAGAGCGCCGGGATCGGGCAGATCGGCGGCATGCAGGCAGCGCAGCAGCGCCATTTCCGCCGCGATCAACGGGTCGGGTGCGCCGCGCACCTCGTCATGACCCTTCAGCAGCAATTGCCACATGCGGTGCAATTGCCCCGCGCTCAGGCTTTGCGCCCAGCCCTCGACCGCTGCGCGATCGTCGGCGGAGACCGCATCCGCCGCGCCGCGCCCCAATTGCGCGACCGTGATCCGATGCGTCAGTTCCATCATCGCGCGCATCAGCGCGATCGGCTCGACCCCCAAGGCAAATTGATGCGCGACCAATTCGAGCAGCGCCGCGCCGTCGCCCGCCAGAATCGCCCCGAACAAGCGCCGCTGCACCGACTTATCCGCGAGACCGAGCATTTCCAGCACTTGCGCGGCGGTCACGGTGGTTTCTTCGCCAGCGCTGGCCAGGTCGGCGTGGGCAATCGCCTGATCCAGGATCGACAAGCCATCGCGCACCGACCCTTCGGCGGCCTCGGCGATCATGTTCAGCGCCTCGGGCTCGGCGGTCACGTTCTCGGCGGTGCAAATACCGGCGAAATGCGCGGCCAGCATCTCGGTCGGGATGCGGCGCAGATCGAAGCGCATGCAGCGCGACAACACCGTCACCGGCAGCTTTTCGACTTCGGTCGTGGCAAACAGGAATTTCACATGCGCGGGCGGCTCTTCCAGCGTCTTGAGCAAGCCATTGAACGCCGCTTTCGACAGCATGTGGACTTCGTCGATGATATAGATTTTATAGCGCGCGGACACGGCGGAATAGCGCACCGCCTCGATGATTTCGCGGACATCGTCGATGCCGGTATGGCTGGCGGCGTCCATCTCGATCACGTCGATATGGCGCCCCTCGGCAATCGCCACGCAAGGCTCGCACTGCCCGCAAGGATCGATCGTGGCGCCGCCCTTGCCATCGGGGCCGATGCAGTTCAGCGCCTTGGCGATCAGCCGCGCGGTCGAGGTCTTTCCTACTCCGCGCACCCCGGTCATCAGGAAGGCATGCGCCAGACGGTCACGCTTGATGGCGTTGCCCAGCGTCTGCACCATCGCATCCTGGCCGATCAATGCGCTGAAGCTTTGCGGCCGGTATTTGCGGGCCAGCACGCGATAAGGGGCGGTCGTCGTGGCAGGGGCGGCTGCTTTCGGCAGATCGAAACCCAGGCCCGGCGCCTCCTCTACCGGCGCCTCCTCGACCGGCGCCTCCTCGAATAGAGCAGGGTCCGGAGCAACGGGGCCGCCGAGCAAGTCCCTACCGTCGCCAGAATCACCCGAAGATTCGCTCATTGGCATTACGTAGGGGTTCACCTCTGTCCTGTCAGGTGAAAAGCCGGATTGTCGGGGAAAACAGTTGTAATGCGAGTGAAATGTGATGCCGGGTGTAAAAGGAGCCGGGCGACCCGCCGCTATCCGTTGTGGCTGCTTCCTTCCGGACCTGACCAGGTTGGCGAACGCAAACGTCCGCCCGACTCCCGGTGGCGCATATGGCGAGGGACCGAGGATTTGTCCAGCCTGCACGCTCATGGCTTCTGCTACTCTCGGGCAGGCGCCATTCGTTCCGCCAGTGGCGCCAGCGCAGGGCAGCGACCATGACCGCCATCAGCACCACGACCGCCAGTACCAGTGTGCCGATGCCGGTTCGTCGCGGCGGCCCGCTCATACCGACAGGAACAGTCCGGCCACCATGCCCATCAGGCTACCGGCAATATGCATGCGCGCGCGTGTCCCCGTCGGCCAGACCCGGCCCCTGGCCGTGTCTAGGGACAGGCTGGCCCGCCGTCGAGGGTGCAGGTGGCTTGTCCTGAAGCGCCACAGGGGTTAGGCGCGGCGCATTATTATCCGAACAGGGAAACCAGCATGTCCGATTTAGCCGCCGCCATCGAAGCCGCCTGGGATCGGCGCGACAGCGTGACACCCGCCAGCCACGACGTCGGCACGCTGGTCGAACAGGCGCTGGACCTGTTGGACAGCGGCCAGGCGCGCGTTGCCGGGCCTGATGGAGAGGGCGGCTGGCAGGTCAACCAATGGTTGAAAAAGGCGGTTCTGCTGTCGTTTCGCTTGGCCGACAATGGCGTCATGGCAGCGGGCGCGGCGGGAGCCCCCGCGTTCGACAAGGTGCCGCTGAAATTCGCCGGCTGGGATGATGCCCGCTTCCGCGCCGCCGGTTTTCGCGTCGTGCCCGGCGCGGTGGTCCGCCGCAGCGCCTTTATCGCCAAGGGCGTGGTGCTGATGCCCAGCTTCGTCAATCTGGGCGCTTACATCGGCGAAGGCAGCATGATCGACACCTGGGCCACCGTCGGCAGTTGCGCCCAGATCGGCCGCAACGTCCATATCTCGGGCGGCGCGGGCATCGGCGGCGTGTTGGAACCGCTGCAGGCCGGGCCGGTCGTGATCGAGGACAATTGCTTCATCGGCGCTCGCTCCGAAGTAGCCGAGGGGGTCATCGTCGGCACCGGCGCGGTGCTGTCGATGGGCGTCTACCTTGGCGCCTCGACCAAGATCGTCGACCGCGCCACCGGCGAAATTCACGTGGGCCGCGTCCCGCCCTATTCGGTGGTCGTGCCCGGCGCTTTGCCCGGCAAACCCTTGCCCGATGGCACTCCCGGCCCGTCGCTGTACTGCGCGGTGATCGTCAAGACCGTCGACGCACAAACGCGCGCGAAGACCGGGATCAACGAACTGCTGCGGGATTGAGCTTGACTTTATTGCTCCTTTGAGCTATTTGAGTGATCAAAGGAGCAATCCAATGATTCAACTCGAAGCTCAAGCCACCCGGCCCTTCGCCTTCATGGAACTGTTCCGGGCATCGCCTGTGGATCGCGTCGATTTCATCAAGCAAGGCGTGTCGGCACAGACGCTGAAACACTTTATCAGCGCGCTGCACGTCGATCAGAAAATCATGTTCGACGCGCTCAACCTCAAAGTGGCCACGGTCAATAAGAAGGCAGCCAAAAACCAGCCGTTATCGACCGAGGAAAGCGAGCGGATCATCGGCCTTGCCAAACTGGTCGGGCAGCTTGAGGCGATGGTCGAGGAATCGGGCGATCCCGAAGGCTTCGACGCGCCCGGCTGGCTTTCGACCTGGCTGCGGGAGCCGTTGCCGGCGTTCGGGGGCGTAAAACCGATCAGCCTGCTCGACACGATGGAAGGGCAAGCCATGGTCGCAAAGGCGCTGGCGCAAATCAACAGCGGCGCTTTTTCGTGAACAAAGATTTTGGTGCGTGAGCGTAAGCTTCTGGCGGATCGCGACCGACACCGCCGACTATAAGGCCGACGACATGTCCGGCAGCGGCGCGAAGGCCACCGGCGGGCGCTGGAACGAAGTCGGCGTGGCCATGGTCTATGCCGCGAGCAGCCGGGCGCTGGCCTGCCTGGAAACGCTGGTTCATCTGAACGCTGGTGGCTTGCCGCTGAACCGCTATCTCGTCGAAATCGAGGTCCCTGATGACCTTTGGAAGGCCGCCGAATGGGCAACGGCGGACAGCATTGGTGTCGGCTGGGATGCCGAACCTGCCGCACGCGCCAGCATCGCCTTCGGCACGCAATGGGCCAACAACAAGCGATCGGCACTTTTGATTGTCTCATCGGTCATCGTCCCCGAGGAGAACAATCTCCTGATCAATCCTTCGCACCCCGCAGCCGCAGGGTTACAAGCGCGGAAGCTGCGCAGGTGGCTTTACGATCCGCGCATGGTGCGTAACGCCTGAACCCCACGCCTGGGGATAAAAAATCGTGCCATCAATCCGAATCGCCAACCAAACCCGTCTACCCTGAGCATGTCGAAGGGCTGTACTTCTTTCTTGAGGCAGGGCGAGGCTCACGAAGAATAAGGACAATGCTTCGACAAGCTCAGCAAGGACGGGGTGTGGGGCAGATTTGCGGCATGTTGCACTAAAACACTGTCGCGCTCTCGATCGGGGCATCGCCGCGATGTGCGGTGGCATAAGCTTCGGCAGCGCGCAGCACCCGCATCATATTGCCGCTGGCGAGTTTTTCGAGGTCGGCTTGCGACCAGCCGCGACGGGCCAGTTCGGTCAGCAGCGCGGGGTACGTGGACACATCCTGCATCCCTTGGGTGGTGATCTCGATGCCGTCGAAATCACCGCCAAGGCCGACGTGATCCTTGCCGATCAGCGTGGCGATGTGGTCGATGTGGTCGGCGACCTGGCTCACCGTGGCCTCCGGGCGGGGATGCGCTGCCACCCATGCGGCCAATGACGCGGCGGCGGCAACTGGGTCGCCGGGGTTCAGATATTTGCCGCGCGCTTCCTCGGCGGCGCGGTCGGCGCCCCAGTGCCGCGTGGCTTCGCTGACGTACCACGGATAGGCATCGACCATGATGATGCCGCCGTTGGCCTTCAGCATGGCCAGCACATCGTCGGGGGCGTTGCGCGGCGAGGCATCGATGGCAGCGGCCCCCGAATGGCTGAATATGACCGGGGCCTGCGCGACTTTCAGCGCGTCGCGCATGGTGTCGGCGCTGGTGTGCGACAGATCGACCAGCATGCCCAGCCGCTGCATCTCGCGCACGACATCGCGGCCAAATGGCGTCAGGCCATGATGCAGCGGTGCGTCGGTGGCGCTGTCCGCCCAGCCGTTGTCCTTGAAATGGGTGAGCGTCATATAGCGCGCACCCAGCGCGTACATCTGCCGCAGCGCACCCAGCGAGCTGCCGATCTGGTGGCCACCCTCGATCCCCAGCAACGACGCGATGCGGCCCGCTTTCCAGGCGCGGGCGACATCATCGGCGCTGGCGGCGAATTGCAGCTCTGTCGGGTAACGCGCGATCAGGCGTTTCATCACATCGATCTGTTCGAGCGTCGCCTGCACCGCCTGCGGTTCGCTGAGTGACGAGGACACGAACACCGACCAGAACTGCGCGCCGACATGGCCCTGGCGCAGGCGGGTAAGATCGGTCTGCATGGCCGGAAGTGGATAACCCCGGGTGGCATTGGCCGGCTCGGCGGTGTGAGTGGTGTCGCGGAAATCGAAACCCGCGAGCATGTCCTTGCGGCGTTCGCGCAATTGCTCGGGCACATCGTTGTGTCCGTCCCAGACCGGCGCAGCGCGCAGGGCAGCTTGCGCCACCTGCTCAGGCGGCGGAGCGGCGGCGGGCAACAGCGCGGCTGCGGCAATCAGCAAGGGGAAACGCATCATTCGGTGTGCCCTTTCGCAATCCGAATGCCATTGAAAGGCGATTGGCGGGGAAAGGGCAAGCGTCGATATTGCTTCGTCTGCAAAACCGCCCTGACCTGGAACGCCGGGCCGCGCCACGCGTTGAACGTCACTGCGCCCGAGCGCCCGCAGAATGGCTGCCCGCGCGCTGCAGAAGGAAATTCCGTGAGCAAAATTCTCGTCCTCTATTATTCATCGCACGGCCATATCGAACAGATGGCCCAGGCCATTGCCGAGGGCGCCCGCGAAACCGGGGCAACGGCGGACGTGAAACGCGTGCCTGAAACCGTGCCCGATGAAGTCGCGCGCAGCGGACATTTCAAGCTCGACCAACCCGCACCTGTTGCCACTATCGCCGACCTGGAACATTACGACGCGATCGTCGTCGGCACCGGCACACGCTTTGGGCGGATTTCATCGCAGATGGCCGCGTTCCTCGATCAGGCGGGCGGCTTGTGGACGCGCGGCGCGCTGATCGGCAAGGTTGGAGCGGCGTTTAGCTCTTCGGGCACGCAGCACGGCGGCCAGGAAACCACGCTTTTTTCGATCCTGACGAATTTGCTGCATTTCGGCATGACCATCGTCGGGCTGGATTACGGTTTTGCCGGGCAGACGCGCAACGACGAGATTACCGGCGGCGCACCCTATGGCGCCACCACGATTGCCGGCGGCGACGGCAGCCGTCAGCCCAGCGCGAATGAAATAGACGGCGCACGGTATTTGGGTCGCCGGGTTGCGGAGACGGCGACCAAGCTGTTCGGTTGAACTTGGCCGGGCGGGGCGCGGGCTGGTGCCGACTCGAGGTAAATTGCGAAAAACTCTACCCTTGCGGGCGGTTCTGCCCCATCCGCATCTGGAACACGGCGGGCAGGCGTACCGGGATCACCAGCGCACAACGCACGCCTGCAGGATCGAAAGACAGATCGACGCTGTGACCCAATTCATGCGCGACGATCTTTTGCAGCAGGTCGGTGCCAAAGCCTCGGCGTTGCGGCTGCGGCACCGTCGGCCCGCCGCGCTCTTCCCAGACCATTTTCGCCAGTTTGGGGGACATCATCTCCCATTTGACCGACACTTGCCCAGAAGGCATGCTCAACGCACCGTATTTGGCGGCATTGGTCGCCAGTTCATGCAAGGCCAGCCCCAGCGACAGCGCATCCTGCGGGGCCAGCGCCACCTCCGGACCGTCAATGCTGATCACATGGTCGCGTCCTTCGGTATAAGGCGCCAGTTCGGCGGCGATCACCGCGCGTAGCGGCGCCTGTTCCCAACTCAACCGGGTCAGCAGATCGTGCGTGGCCGACAGCGCCATAATCCGCCCGGTCAGGCTTTCGGCAAATTCGTCGAGCCCGGTGGCGCGGCGCCGGGTCAGGGCGATGATCGACAGCACGTTGGCCAGGGTATTCTTGACGCGGTGGTTCAACTCGCGCGTCAGGGTGTTGCGAATGGCGATCTGCTCATCCAGCCAGTCGAGCGCGGCGCGATCTTGCTGGGCGTTGCTGGTCACGACCTGGGCCAGCAGGCCCAACAGGGCGGCGACCAGCAATCCGAACAGCAGGGTCAGCCACGACAGGCTGGACAGCGATCCGCGCCCTCTTGCATCCACGACCAGGACGAGCGGACGGCCCGCGACCAGCAACGTCCGCGACGATACCACATCGGGTCTGGCGCTGCCCGCCACCCACGCCAGCAAATGATCCCGACCGACGGCGCCATCGTAGAGGCTGATGCCCAGGCTGCGCGTCGGCACCGTCGCCAGTGCCGCCGCCAGAAATGCCTGGGCATTGAACGGCGCGCAGACATAGCCAAGCAGCCGGCCACCCGCCGCCGAGCGCGCATAGACCGGCATATAGATCAGGAAGCCCGATCCATCTGCGCCTGCAACCCGCGCGACCAGGTTGAGCTTGTCGCTTGCAACGGGGCGGTGAGCGCGCGCGGCCAGCGCCATGGCAGCCCACCGCCGGGGTTCCGAGGCCATATCGAAACCTGGCGAGACGCTGTCCCACCCGCCAGTATTCCCCGCGAGTGCATTGCCCGCGAACTTGTTGCTGACATAGGTCACCGGCACGACGAAAGCGCGACCGGCAGCGGGGACCGGATGCACATTATAGCCGGTCAGTCCTTCGTCACGCCGAGCTTTCTCGAACGCGGCGATGTCGCCGACCGGGACCAGCTGCGCCCAGGTGATCCCGGCGAACCCGTGGTTTTCATCATCGTCGGCCATTCCTTCGGCAAGCTCGTGAAAGGCTTGCGGGGTGAGCCGCGCCGATGTGGAAATCAGCAACGCTGCCGCGCGCAAATAGGTGACATGCGAAATTGCCCGGCGTTCCAGCGCGGCGCCTATGTCGGTCGCCGCGGCGCGCACTTGCGATCGGGTCTGTTCGGCGTCGTTCCGTTCGATGCCATAGACGCTAAGCGCAGCAATCGTGAGAACCGCGACAAAGATCGCCACTGGTCCCGCACGCGAATAGCGCACATACCAACGATGAGCGCGGACCCTGGCTGAAACTATACGGTCCACCAATTACCTCAGATACGCCGATGCTCATCCCAACTCGTGCCATGACGGCGACTCGTCCGATGGCGGCATCCAGCCCGGTTTTGGGGAACCTTATCAGCCCAATGGCGTTCCTGCAAAAGTCTGTTACCGGTAGTTACCGGCGACAAGGTGGGTACCGGCGACAGGGTGAGATCGAGTAAGGCCGGTTCGCTCGTGTGGACAAGGAAAGAACGTGCAGGATGATCCGCAAAAACTGCCCCCTGCCGTTGCCGATTCATCGCAACCTGTAATTCCCGATCACGAGGGCGGCGCCACCGGCCCTGCCGCGCAGCCGAGCCCGGCCTGGGCAAAGGATTTGCGCGAACTCTATAATGCTGTCGTCGAGGAACCGCTGCCCGACAGTTTTACCGCGTTGCTGTCGCAGCTGGATGCGGAAGACTGATGCCCGATGCCTCGGAGCCCGTCCCAGAATTCAAGCGCGAACTCACCGCGGTCATCCCGCATTTGCGCGCCTTTGCTCGCGGCTTGTGCGGAAAGAGCGATCTCGCCGACGATCTCGTCCAGGAAACCTTGCTGAAGGCGTGGACGGCGCGCGACCGCTTCGAGCCGGGCACCAGCATTCGCGCCTGGACCTTTGTGATCCTGCGCAACGTCTATCTCTCTGGGCTGCGTCGCAGCCGCTTTCAGGGCGATTACGACGAGAGCGCCGCCGAACGCATTCTTTCGGCCCCCGCCGAACAGGAAGGCCCGATGCATTTATCGGACTTGCACCGAGCGCTGATGACGCTGGCTCCCGAACGGCGCGAAGCTTTGCTGCTGATCGGCGCGGGCGGCTTTTCCTATGAAGAGGCCGCCACCATTGCCGGTTGCGCCGTGGGCACGATCAAAAGCCGCGTCGGCCGTGCCCGTGCCCAACTGGCGATCATGATCAACGAAGGTTCGATCACCCGGCGCGGCAAGGACGATCCCGTCGCCAACACCGCGATCATGGAAGAATTGCAAAGGGCGACGATAACGCGGCGCTGAAGCGGAACGTTTACCCGCTTATAACCCTACCGATCCGCCTTCATCAACAACGCGCCTTGCTCGTTCCCCGCCATCATCGGCCCGCGCCACGCGCTCATGTCGACGTCGTCCGACACCTTGAACGGGATGCCGTTGTGTTTGAGGAACAGGGCTTCCATTTCGGGACGGGTAAAGGGCCTTGCCCCCATGCGGCCGAAGACCGCGATTTGCCCGCCGGTTTCATCGACGGCGCGGTCGCGGTCGAGGCCTTTGGACAGGGCCAGCGCGGGTGAGGGGGTTTTGGCCCAGGCGATCAGCTCGGGTTTGGGCTGGGGCGAGAAACCGTAGAAGTTGGGCTGGCTGTCGGGAGAGGTGAGTTGCACCACTTTCAAGCCGTTGCGGCCGTCGGCGACATAGGCGAACAAGGATGCGTTGGTGGAACCGACGATAACGTCTTCGGCGTCGTTCATCTGGCCGTCGAAATTGACCTTCATAGTGACGCGTGGCGCCAGTGGCCGGGTGATGTTGATGATGACCAGGCCGTCCGATTTCGCCGCAACATAGGCGTAGGTGCGGGCGATATAGAGGCGGCGGGCGTCCGCCAAAGGCACGGTGCCTTCGGGGACCGCGACCGGATTGCGCAGATTGGTGACGTCGAACAGTTTGACGCCGTCGCGGTCGGTGACCCACAGATAGCGGAACTGGACCGCACTGGCACGAGCATCGACCAGCGGGCGGACGGCGGCCAATTCGGGGTGCAGCGGGTCATGCAGGTCGACGACCACCAGCCCGGCATCGGCGGTGATATAGGCGACTTCGCCGGCCAGGACGATGTGGCGCGCGCCTTTCAGGACATTGCCAGGGTTCCAGGTGACCGCGCGTTTCAGGAAATTGTTGCGGAATTCGCCGTCGGCCAGTGTGGTGATGTTGACCAGGATCAGGCCTTCGACGCTGTCGGTGACGGCGGCGTAGGAATAGATCGGCAGGAACGGCTGTTCCTGATTGATCTGGCGCATGATCGCGGTGTTGCGCAGCGGGTTGATCGGCTGGTTGGTGGGCAGTGCCATGCAGGTGGCGTTGCTGGTCGCCACGTGCAGCTTCTGACCCAGCGGCGAGAACGGCGCGGAGACGACCGGTTCCGAGAAACCCTTGTCGGCGATGGCGGCGGCGTCATAGGCGCGGAAACCGCCCTTGCCCTGCGCCACATAGACATATTCGCCGCGCAACTGGATGCAGCCGACGCGGTCGGGGGTGGCGTGGACGGGATTGCGGAATTCCTCCAGCGGGTCGGTTTCGCCGGATAGTTTGGAATTAAGCGTCTTGCCGCGCACCCAGTCCTTCAGCTCGCGATGGTTCTGCTCTACATGGAGCCGGTAATAGTCGGGATAGGCGTATTTCTGCAGATACGATCCGATCACCGCCTGTGGCTCTTTCCATTCGGTGACACGCACTGCCTCGATGCCATGCTCCAGCCCGGTCCAGGCATTCATGCCGACGAAATTGACGTAATTGGTACCCAGCAGCAGCAATTGCGCCATGATCGCGTTGTTGTCGTCCTTGGCCGACAGGTGGCAATCGGTGCAGGTCTTGGTCTCCTGCGTGCGCACGGTATGCGGGAAATGCGGGGCGAAGGCTTGCGACGAGAAACCGATGGACGAGATCGGCGGCTGCTGGATGTAGATGCGTTCGCGGTTGATGTTGGTGGACGATAATATCAGCGCCGAGGACGATCGCACCGGGGCAATTTCGGAGCCCTTGGTGGTCATGTGGCGGCCCAGCTGGAACATGTCATCGCGCGCGACCTGCGGATTATACGTGGCGAAGTTGCGCGTTTCCTCGCTCTCGAAATGGTGCATCGAGGTCTTCCAGTTGGCCTCGATCGGCAGATGACAACCAGCGCAGCTGGTCGTCCACGACAGGTGGCAGGTGAAGCAGGCCATCTTGCTGTCGTCATGCGCGCGGTCCAGCTTGGCGATGCCGGAGCCGAAGGCAAAGCTGCCGTCCTCGGCGCCTGATTTGCTCATCAGCTTGGCGCGGGCGGCTTTTTCATTGAACATCGGCGACGAGGGATCGACGCTGTCCTTGACCAGGTGAATGCGCCATTCGAGATTGGGATCGACTATCGAACGCTGGATCAGGACGCGGCGGCCACCGCTATCGGTGCTCCATTCGAACCGCCGTTGGCCATCGGGGTTGCGCAGCAGGGCGAGGTTGGTGCCGTGTGGCGGTGCGGCGGGGCCGGACGTCAGCAGGCTGGGATAATCATCGACGGTGCCGTGGCAATCCTTGCAGCCGATCTCGACCGCGTTGGCGACCTCGCCATAGATGAAGCCATTGCCGTGGCTGTCCTGCGCAAAGTGGCAATCGGCGCATTGCAGCCCTTTTTCGGCATGAATATCCATCAAATGCACGGCTTTGCCGGGATTGATGCCGACGGGCGCGAATTTTCCGACGCCCGCCTTGCGCCATTTTTCCGGATCATCCGGCGACACGATATGCGCGGTATCGGTGCCATAGGTGGCCTGATTGCCCCCGGCATCGAGCAGATTGCCTTCGCGATCGTGCTTGAACACGCCACGGAAATTCCAGCCGTGGCCGTGGTAATCGGCGAACTGGGTGTTTTTCAGCGTGGGATTGAGGTCATAGTCGTTGCGCAGGAAGTCGATGTCGCCCCATTTGCCGCGCTCGGCAGCGCTTTCGGGATTGCGGTCGTTGATCGCGCGGACTTGGGCTGCGGTGGGATAGGCCTGTTTTTCGGGCCACATCTTCGGCGCATCGGCCTCGTAATCATACATGGTGTAGCCGAGGTAGCTGTTCACGAAGACGTTGGGCTGGTGCATGTGGCAGCTCATGCACTGCGAGGTCGGGATCGACCGGGTAAAGACGTGCTGCAGCGGGTGCCCGCTTTCCTTGACCGTGCCGGCGGCGTCCGCCTCATCCATCTGGCCGGGCCGCGCGGGGACGCGCTTGCCGGCAATGGTGGGATCGACGGTGATGGTCTGGCCGTCGCGGCCATAGGGCGCATAGATCAGGCTGTGACGCGGCTCACGGTCGTTGGCATAGACGACATGGCAGCCCGAACAGCCCGAGCCGCGATAATCGCCGGGCTGGTCGTTGGTGCCCATGAACCACATCAGTGGATCGTTGAGGCGGGTTTTGTGGATGTTGAGGACCGGGATCGCGACGCGCAAGCCGGTGCCGGGGCCACGGTTGGATTGCTTGAGGTCGGGGCGGCCCGGTTCCTCCAGCCGCTGGATGCTGCCGCTGGGATTGGGCAGACCGATCTCGGGGAACTGGGTGCCGATGTCGCGCCCGCCGCGCTCGAACACGCGGAAGATATCGCCCGGCGGGATGACTTGCCAGCGTGGCAGCGGGTACAGCGCCGACAGCGCGCCGCGCTTGGTTTCGGCCGGGGTCAGCGTCTTGCCGCCGTCCAGCACAGTGGGCGCGGGGCAGGGGTTCTTCGTATCTGTCAGCAGGCTCGGCGCGCCGATGCAGGCGGGCTTGCCATCACGGGTATAGGCCTCGCCGAAAATATAGCTTTTGAACGGGACGATGCCGTTATTATAGGATGCGCCGCCCCACAGCATCGCGCCGGTGGCCATCAGCGAGCGTTCCGCCGCCTCGATTACGGCCAAATGGCATGCGCCGCAGGACTCGCGCACGACACGGTAATCGCCGGGATTGACGAAGCGCACGAATTCCGGGGCTTCGCGGTTCAACAGGGTATAGCCGCGCTGGGGATTGGCCGAGGACGGGTAATTCCAGCTATGCGGATAGCGCGGCAGGACATGCGCGCGTTCTCGCGCGGCGATGTTCGCGCGCGACGTATAAGCCGTCGTGGCATCGCCGTGGACGCTGGCATCGCCGCCGTGGCAATCGGTGCAGCCAAGGTGGACCACAGGCGAGACATGCATCGACATCGCGTCGGACCTGGTGTGGCAACTGAGGCAGCCTGCGGACTTGGTGGCGGCCTGTTCCTCGGTCTGGTCCTGGGGGGCGGGCGGCGCGGTGACGTAATGGCGGGCGACCGGCGCTTCATCTTCGGCCGACACGCTTTGGCCGCCCATGGCCAGTAAGGCGAGGAGGACCAAAAGACCGGGCACGAAAGAGCGCATGATCCGCATCAGAAATTGACTATCACATTACCCAGGACTGAAAAGTAATGGGCATCGCCGCTGACATTGCCGAACAGATCGCGCATGCCTTCCCCCGGGATCAATATCGCGCCCGACAGGCGTACCACCAGATTCTGCGTCGCTTTGGGCCGCCAGGTTACCGCTGATGACAAATCCCAGCCGATGTCGCGGGCGATGTTCCCCTGCTGGCGCAGCAATTCAAGCACGGCGGTATTGGCGAACCACAGATGATTGGCGTTGGTGGCGAGGCGCAGGGTTGGCAGGATATCGAAATCGGCGCCGACCCCCGCCAGCGCGGTGCCCGGATTGACGAAATTGGACTGGCCCAGATCCTTCGATGTGCGCAGATCGTTGAGGATGCCGTTGGGCTGGTTGAGAAAGACCGCGCGCGCGCCGCCGATGAAGGGGATGCTCTGGCGGATCCAGTAGCTGGTGTCGGCGCCAGCGAAGATCGGGTTCTCGTGAATGGCGTCGAAGCCGGTTTCGGTGTGGGCATAGGGATTGGACGAGCCGCTGGCGTAGAGGCCCGAGACGCGGAAACGCATCCAGTCGTGGTCATAGCTCGCCTCTGCGGCGGCGAACCAGGCGCTGATATTGGCGGGCTGGCCGCTGTAATTGTTGTTGCGATCACGACCGAACAGATAATAGGCCGAGGCGGTCAGATTGATGCGGTGGATGTGGCCGTCGGCATTATAGCCCAGATACACGGCGTCATAGTTGCGCCCGCGCAGATTGCCGAGCAATGCCGGACGAACCGGGAAGCCATCGGAATCCAGATATGTTTCATTGGCCTCGCGATTGCGGTTGTAGACGACGGTGATCTGGCTGGTGAAGCCCGGTATCAGGAAATCCTGCCGGTAGAGATTGGCGAGGAACACCAGATCGCGGCGGGGGGTCTGGTTGACTTCGTTCAGCCCTGAATCGCTGTCCTTTTCCAGCCGCCAGAACGCCGCGAGATTATACTGGAAGCGGTTGTCGTCGCGATTGCCGAACAGGCGGATGCCCAATTGCTCGTCGTTGAACAGAAACCCGCGAAAATCGGCCTGGAATGGCTGAATGCCGACGCGGATCGAATCGAAGTCATAGCGGTCCGAGACGTTGCGGAGGTGATAATCGACGAAGGCTTCCTGCAGCCCGACAAACTCCCTGGTGCGGTGCAGTGGCTTGCCGGCATCGACGTCCAGGATCTGCCGCTCGGACACCTGCGCATAGTTGATGTTGGCGGCAAGGGTGATGTGGTATTCGATCTCGGGCGGCTTGAACACGGTGTTGCCCTTGATCAGCGAGACGCTGGCCAGGAACGTCTGCGACGCCAGGAAGCTGCGGTCGCCGCCGAAAGTGCTGAGTTCGCCGGGGTTCTGGCCGCCGGAATTCGACACCGGCAGCGGCAGGCTGCGCGGCTCGATCACCGTGTCGGAGGTGAAATTGGCCTCGATAAACCAGTCGTCGCCATTGATCGGCAGCCACGGATATTTCGAGCGATCGATCGGGCGGTCGCCCCTGAGCCCGCTCTGATGGTAGGGATCAATTCTGCTGTGACAAACCTCGCGCATGGCCCCGAACACGGCGTAGATCGACTGGTCGCCGCCCTTGGCGGGGCACAGGCTGGTCATGATCCGCCAGCGATCGGGCAGCGGGATCTGATCGGTGGGGAATGCCTGCGGCGGCGGCGCGTGCACCGCGCCGGGGTTGGTCTGGGTGACGGCGTCCGGCAGGTCGGGATTGTAGCCGGGCTTGCGGCGACCCGACAGGACGCCGTTATCGACATCGGGGGTGGTCGGATCGTCGCTGACCGCCGGAGCCGAAGCCGGTGCAGCAGCCGGTGCCGGGGCCGGCAAACCCGCATCGGGCGGCGGCGCTTGCGCCAATGCCCCTGCCAGGATCAGCGCCAGAACCGCCATTACAACCCCGTGCAGACGTTCTGCGCATTGGAGGCGATGAACGGCGACTGCGGACAGATCACGTAATCGAGGTGGATCGACTGGCCGCCCGCCAGCGG
>JALYHR010000003.1 GCA_030776465.1 Pseudomonadota bacterium | reverse complement strand
AGCGTCGCGACCGCCGATTTCCAGGATCAGCGGCACGCCCTTCTTCACCCAGGCCCAGCGTTTTTGCGTCGCCTTGCCTGGCCGTTTGTCCAGTAAAACCCGCAGCGGTTCGCCCAGTGCCTGCTGCACGGCCAGCGCGGCGCGAAGCTCCTGGCAATAGGCCAGCAACGCCGCATCCTCGTCGTTATCACGCAGCATCGGCAGGATCACCACTTGCTGCGGCGCGATCGCGGGGGGTACGCGCAGGCCGTCGTCGTCGCCATGGGTCATGATGACGCCGCCGATCAACCGCGTCGAAACCCCCCAACTGGTGGTGTGACACAGTGCCTGCTGGCCCTCGCGATCCTGATAATGGATGCCCGCAGTCGCCGCGAAACCGGTGCCCAGATAATGCGACGTGCCCGCCTGCAGCGCCTTGCCGTCCTGCATCATCGCCTCAATGCTATAGGTCGCCACCGCGCCGGGAAACCGTTCGTTCTCGGGCTTTTCCCCGGCAATCACCGGCATCGCCAGCACGCCTTCCGCAAAGCCGCGATACATCTCCAGCGCGCGCAGCGTTTCCGCCATGGCATCGGCGCGGTCGGCATGCGCGGTATGCCCTTCCTGCCACAGGAATTCGCTGGTGCGCAGGAACATCCGCGTGCGCATTTCCCAGCGCACCACATTGGCCCATTGGTTGGTCAGCATCGGCAGGTCGCGCCAGCTTTGAATCCAGCGCGCCATCGCCGCGCCGATCACGGTTTCGCTGGTCGGGCGGACGATCAGCGGTTCCTCCAGCTTCGCCTCGGGATCGGGGATCAGCCCGCCCTTGCCATCCGCGATCAGGCGATGATGCGTGACCACCGCCATTTCCTTGGCAAAGCCTTCGACGTGCTCGGCCTCCCTGGTGAAGTAGGACAGCGGAATGAACAGCGGGAAATAGCAATTATCGACGCCCGCCGCCTTGATCCGCGCGTCCATCAGGGCCTGGATACGTTCCCAGATGCCATAGCCCCATGGCCGGATCACCATGCAGCCACGCACCCCCGATTCCTCGGCCATTTCGGCCTCAGCGATTACCTCCTGATACCAGGCGGCAAAATCCTGGGCGCGGGTGACGGACAAGGCGTGGCGAATGGCGGTTTTTTGATTCATGGAGAAGCGTTAGCGGGGAGAAGTCGCCGACACAAATACCAGGGCCTGAATAAAATTATTTTGCCAGCGCATCCAGTCGGCGCTGCATTTCCGCCATTTGCTGGCGCAGCGCGGCCAGTTCATCGGCGGTGGCGCTGTGCGTATCGGTGGTTTCACCCGATTTGGCGCCTGCCGGTCCATCGACAATCGGCATGAACGCAGTCGTCGCAGCCTTGAACATCGCCATGTTCTGCTGGGCCAGCTTGGCCAGTGGATTATTGCCGATCGATTCCTCGAACGCTTTGTGCAATTTGACCTGATTGGCGCGAAAATGTTCCATCGAGGCTTCAAGATATTGCGGCAACAACGACTGCATCGAATTGCCGTACATGCCGATCAACTGGCGCAGGAAGTTGACCGGCAGGATCTGCTCGCCCGTCGCTTCCTCGTCCATGATGATCTGGGTCAGGATCTGGTGAGTGATATCGTTGCCGGTCTTGGCGTCCAGCACTTTGAATTCGACGCCTTCGCGGGTCATCTTGGCCAGATGATCGAGGGTGATGTAACTCGACGACCGGGTATTATAGAGGCGCCGATTGGCATATTTCTTGATGATAATGGTGTCGCTGCCGCTCGTTTCGGTGCCGCTCGGGTGGGTACTGCTCGTGTCGTGCTGCGCGCTAGAATTATCCGCCATTTGCAACCCCTTCAGCTATAAACGCAGCCTATCATCATCTGACAGTGCAGTGCAACAAAATGCTGCGCAGCATGAACGCGAACCGCGAATAAGGGTTTCCAACGGAGTGCGGATAAACTCTAGCGCCCGAAACGGCGGCCCAACAGCGTCAGCAATTCATATTGCGACAATGCCGAGACCTGCGCGGCTGCCGGCAGGTCGTAAGCGGCTTCGACCCAGTCGCCTTCGCGCAGGTCGGGGGCGGCAGAGATGTCGATCACGGTCATGTCCATCGACACGCGGCCCAGCACCGGCAGGCGCAGGCCGTTGGCCAGCATCGCACCGCAGCCCGACCAGCAACGCAGGAAGCCATCCGCATAGCCCAGGGCGATTACCGCGACGCGCATCGCTGCACTGGCCACAAATGTGGCATTATAGCCGACGCTGTCGCCCGCGTTCAATGCGCGGATCTGCATCACCGCCGCCTGCGGGAAAGCGACTGTGCGGATCTGGGCCGTCAGTTCGGCGCGCGGCACCCCGCCATACAGCGACAGGCCGGGGCGCGTCAGGTCGCCATGGTAGGCGCTGCCCAACACGATGCCTGCGCTGTTGGCAAGGCTGGCACGGCGATGCGCGACATGGCGCCGGGCGTCCTGCCAGCACGCCAGTTGCACCCCATTGAGCGCGCTGTCTTCGTCAGCGCAAGCGAGATGCGAACACAGCAGGTCGATATCCAGTTGGGCGACAAGCGGATCGCCAAGATCGCCCAGCGGCAGGCCGAGCCGGTTGATCCCGCTATCGATCATCAAGTCGCAGCGCCCGCCACCCGCTGCCAGCCAAAGCTGGGCCTGATGAAGCGAATTGATCACCGGGCGCAACCCTGCGGCCTTGGCCCAGGCCGCGTCCGCCCCGGTCAGCGGCCCGTGCAGCACCGAAATGGAGCCTGGCGGCGCCACATCGAGCAATTCTGCCGCTTCCCCCCAATGCGCCACGAAAAAATCGTCGCAGCCTGCGTCTTTCAGCGCCAGCAGCGCCCGTCGCGCGCCAATGCCATAGCCATCGGCCTTGATCGCCGCGCCCGCCCGCGCAGTCCCCGACAAGCGATCGAGCGCACGCCAGTTTGCCGCCAATGCCTCGCCATCGATCCTCAGGCGCAGCGCGGCAGTCGGTTGCGGTACTGGCGTTTCAGGCTGCATTATCAGCGAAGTCGCGCGGCGGACCACCCGGCAATCCCCAGATTGCGACCAGCAACGCCACCGCGACCACCGCCCAGGTGTACCAAAACCCGGCATAGGGATTGCCGGTCTTGGCGACGATATAGCTGGCGATCAACGGCAGGAACCCGCCAAAATAGCCGGTGCCGATGTGATAGGGGATCGACATCGAAGAATAGCGGATGCGCGGCGGGAACATCTCCGACAATAGCGCCGCAACAGGACCATAAGTCATCCCCGACAGTGCCATCATCGCCAGCAGCGCGCATTCGATCTTCAGCGAATTGCCAAGAGTTGGCTTCACCTTGCCCAGATCATAGCCGAATGTGCCTAGCGCGGCCTGCAGCGCCTTGCCACGCTTGACCTTGTCGGCCCAGGGATAGTTGGCCAGGTTCAGAGGTTTGCCGCCAACCGTGACCGCCAGCGCCCCAGCGGAACCCAAGCGATAGGGCACCCCTACCCCGGCCAGATCCGACAGCATTTTGCCGCAATTCGTAGCCTGCTCGGTCGCGAATGGCTGGTAATTGCAATCGGGGCCAGCCACGACCACCGGCGCGCGCGTGGCGGTTGCGGCCAGGCCGGGATTGGCCGCATTGCCCACCATGCCGAATAGCGGGAACAGCAGCGCCAGCGTCAGGACATAGCCGATTATGATCGGTGACTTGCGTCCGATACGGTCGGACAATCGGCCGAAAATCACGAAGAACACCATACCCAGTGCAGCCCCGATGCCGACGATGATGTCGGCGGCGGTATCGTCCATCCGCGCCGCAGTTTTCAGAAAACTCAGCGCCGAAAACATCGCGGTGTACCAGATCACGGTCAATCCAGCGGCCACCCCGAACAAGGCGACGAACAGCCTGCGCTTGTTGCCCGGATAGCTGAAACTTTCGACGAAGGGATTGCCGGCCAATTCGCCTTCTTCCTGCATGGCGCGAAATACCGGGCTTTCGGACAGTTTCAGCCGCATCCACAGCGACACCGCCAGCAGCGCCATGCTGAGCAGGAACGGCACGCGCCAGCCCCACGCCGCCCAGGTCGGCGCGCTCATCATGGCCTTGCAACTGAGCACGACGATCAGGCTGAGCACGAAGCCGCCGACCACGCTGGCCTGGATAAAGCTGGTGAAATAGCCGCGCCGTTCGGGCGGCGCATGTTCCGAGACATATATCGCCGCGCCGCCGTATTCGCCCCCCAACGCCAGCCCCTGGAGGATGCGCAGGCCCAGCACCAGCAGCGGTGCGGCAAAACCGATGCTGGCTGCCGAAGGTATCATACCGACCCCCGCAGTCGCCAGCCCCATCAGCGTCACCGTGACCAGAAAGGTATATTTGCGCCCCAACCTGTCGCCCAGAAAGCCGAACAGGATCGCGCCGAGCGGACGGAAGCCGAAACCGACCGCGAAACCGGCCCACACCAGCAGCAATTGCAGCGTTTCATTGCCGGCTGGAAAAAACGTCTTGCCGATAATCGCGGCGAGCGTGCCGTAGATGAAGAAATCATACCACTCGAAGATCGTCCCCATCGAACTGGCCGCGATCACCAGCCGCATATCCGATGTCGTCGGCTGTACCGCCGGGTGCCGTGCCGGTTCCATTATGTTTATCCCCTGTTCCCGCGTTGTCGCGTCTTAGCCGAGGCTCGTAACGCAGGAAAGCGCGACAAGCGCCGCACGCCAGGCCAGCAGAATGGCGCCATGGCGACCGGGATAGGCTGCGGCCGGGGCAATAGCGGCAAGGCCGGGCCAGTCCGGCATGGCCCCCTCGCCCGCCAACCACGCGACAATCCCGCTTTCTGCTGCGGCAATGTCGGCAGCCGAGCGCCCGCCCGCCGCGCGCGCGAAAACAGTGGTAGCCGCTTGCCCGATGGCGCAGGCTTGGGCGGAGATGCCCAACCGGGTGATCTGCCCGAAATCGCCCACTGCCAGTTGCAGGGTCAAGTGGCTGCCGCAGCTTTTGGACCGCGCGCTCCCGACGAACGGCAACGACAAATCCTGCGGAAAATCCGCCAGTCCCGCCGCCAGCCCAAGGATTTCAGGCGTATAAAGCACCGCCGCAGTGGCCATGGCTATTCGGGCCGCTGCTTGTGATGATGGTGCGGAACTGGCGTCGGGCTGGCAGCATCATCGGGGACATTGGCGTCGGGGATACTGGAATCGGCCCCGGCTGCCGATGAACTGTCGGTTGCGAAGGATTGATTGACCGCTTCGCGCCGACGCTTGCTGATGGCGTCCACCAGCTTGTCGCTGCAGGCATTGATGAATGGATAGGTCCGCGACGCGGCGATCCAGGCGGGCCGGCCAGCGCTGCCCCAGACAACATCATAGCCCAGCGCACCTATGGAAAACGCCAGTACGACGATCAGCATGCCTTTCACCGCGCCAAAGCCGAAGCCCAATACCCGGTCGACCGGACCGATCAGCGAATTGCGCGTTGCCGAACCCAGCCGACGCGCGATCAGCTTGATCCCTACCAGCGGGACGATCAACAGGATCGCGAACGACAGCACCGCAGCGCCGGTCAGTGAATGAATATAAGGCTGAAGTAAGATCGTCATCGGCGACAACAGCAGATCTATGGCCACGACCCCGACAATCCACGCCGTCAGCACCAGGCATTCCTGGACAAATCCGCGTATAAAGCCAGTAACCGCGCCAAGCCCGACGACCGCCAGTACTGCAATGTCGAAACCTGTCATAGCTAAGGCTTATTCCCCGCCCATGATGCGGTCAACGAGATTTGGCAGCAATCGGATTGGCGAGATACGCAAGCGAGCGTCGCCTGGTGCGGATTCGCCTAACCCCGTCGCGGGCCCAAAGGCTGCCGGAAAACCCAGCTTGGCGGATTCGCGCAGCCGTAGCCCGGCATGGGCCACGCCGCGCACTTCGCCCGCCAGCGAAACCTCGCCGAACCACACCGCATCCATCGGCAGCGGTTTGTCGGCCAGCGCCGAGACCAGCGCCGCCGCCACCGCCAGATCGGCGCCGGGATCGATCAGCCGATAACCACCCGCGACATTGAGATAGACCTCCGCGCTGGAAAAATTCAAACCACAACGCGCTTCCAGCACCGCCAGCAACATCGCCAGCCGCCCCGTGTCCCACCCCACCACGGCTCTGCGCGGGGTAGCGCCACTGGCCAGCCGCACGATCAGCGCCTGGATCTCGACCAACACCGGGCGCGTACCCTCGATGGCCGGAAAAACCGCGCTGCCGGGCACCGGATGTTCGCGGCCCGAGAGGAACAGCGTCGATGGGTTGGCAACTTCGACCAGCCCTGCCCCGGCCATCGCGAACACGCCAATTTCATCGACCGGGCCAAAGCGGTTTTTCAGGCTGCGCAGGATGCGATATTGATGGCTGCGCTCGCCTTCAAAGCTCATCACGACATCGACCATATGTTCCAGCACGCGCGGCCCGGCGATGCTGCCATCCTTGGTGACATGGCCGACCAGCACCAGCGCGACGCCGCTTTGTTTGGCATAACGGATCAATTCGAACGCGCAGCCGCGGACTTGCGACACGGTGCCGGGCGCGCCCTCGATCTGGTCGGAATGCATGGTCTGGATCGAATCGATCACCAGCAACGCGGGCGGGTCCATATCGTTCAGCGTGGTCAGGATATCACGCACCGATGTCGCCGCCGCCAGTTGGATCGGGGCATCGGCCAGCCCCAGGCGGTCAGCGCGCAGCCGCACTTGCCCGGCGGCTTCTTCTCCGCTGATATATACTGCGGTCTTGCCGCTGCGCGCGATCGCGGCGGCGGCCTGGATCAGCAGCGTGCTCTTGCCGATGCCTGGATCGCCGCCCATCAGGATCGCGCTGCCCGGCACCAGCCCGCCACCCAGCGCCCGGTCGAATTCGGCCAGCCCGGTCGGGCGGCGGCGCAACGGCGCGGTCTTGGCGTCCAGCGCCTCGAACGCAATCGCCCGCCCGCCCGACGACAGATCATGCTTGGACGAAAAAATCGTCAGCGGCGCATCCTCGGCCAGCGTGTTCCATTCTGCGCAATCAGGACATTGCCCCTGCCAGCGTTGCGTGATGCTGCCGCAAGCGGCGCAGGCATAACGGGTTTTGGGCTTGGCCATGGCACCGTCTTAACGAGAACAAACATCGAACGCAAGCGCGCTGCGTGATAGAACCGGGCGACGATTAGCGACTGGCGAAGCGCGCGGCAGTCTGCCATGTCAGGTGTTACGCGCCATAAGGAAAACCATGCGCCAGAAGGAATTACGGATCGGGCTGGTATGTTACGGCGGGATCAGCCTGGCCGTTTACATGCATGGCGTCACCAAGGAGCTGTGGAAACTGGCGCGCGCCAGCCGCGCTTTTCATGCCGCTGATTCCAGCGCGACGACCTCTGGGACAGAGCGCGTCTATCTCGACCTCCTGCGCCGGATCCAAACGCGGCATGGCATCGGTCTGCGCGTCCTGCCCGATATCATCGCTGGCGCCAGCGCGGGCGGGATCAACGGCGTATTTCTGGCGCAGGCGATCCATTCAGGCGAGTCGCTGGAGCCGTTGACCGCGCTATGGCTGGAGCGCGCCGATGTCGATGTGCTGCTCGACCCCGCCGCCCGTCCGTCGCGGATGGCGAAATTCTGGGCACGGCCCCTGGTGCGCTATATCCTGACGCGGCCCGGTAATGTGATTTCGGCCTCGGTCGCACCAGAAACGCGGGCCGAGGTCCGCATCAAATTTTCGCGCCTGATCCGATCGCGCTGGTTCGCGCCGCCGTTCGGCGGACTGGGTTTCTCGCGCCTGCTGGGCGAAGCGTTTGACGCCATGAAGGCTGGCGAAATTGGGCCACCGCTGTTGCCGCCGGGGCATCCGCTCGACTTGTTCGTCACCGCCACCGACTTCAATGGCCGCATGGAAAAACTGCGCCTGCACAGCCCCGCCCAAGTCGAGGAAGGCGAGCATCGCTTGTCGATCGGATTTCGCGCAACCGTCCCTGCGCAAGGCGGCGATGCCCTAGCCCCGGCGTTGGACCTGATTTTCGCCGCGCGCGCGACCGCCAGCTTTCCGGGAGCATTCCCGCCGCTGCAACTCGCCGAAATCGATGCACTGGCTCGCGAGCGCCACGAGGACTGGACCAGTCGCGAAGCCTTTACCGCGCGTGTTCTGGGAGCCCATGTGCGGCGCGGCGATTTGGCACAGGTGTCGCTGATCGACGGCTCGGTGCTGGTCAACGCCCCCTTTGCCGAGGTGATGGGAGTGCTGAGTGCGCGGCCCGCCCAACGCGAAGTCGACCGGCGTTTCGTCTATATCGATCCCCGGCCCACACCGGCGGCCAGCCCAAAGCGCGGCGATCCCGGCCTGCCAGGGTTTTTCACGGTCATTTTCGGCGCGATGTCGGCGATTCCACGCGAACAGCCGATCCGCGACAATCTGGAAATGCTGGAGCGCCAATCGCGCGAAATGGCCCGGCTGAGCGCCATCGTCCGCGCGCTCCGCCCCGAGGTCGAGGCCGCAGTGGAACACCAATTCGGGCGCACGCTGTTTTTCGACCGCCCCACCGTGCGCCGCCTGACCAACTGGCGCGCCAAGGCGATGCAAACCGCTGTCGATCGCGCTGGCTTTGCCTATCATGGCTATGCCCAGCTCAAATTCGCCGGGATCGTCGATGGGCTGGCGCGACTGGTGGAATCGGCCGCGCCCGAACCAGAAACCGGCATTGGCAATGGCCCATACGAGGTTTTGACCGCCTGGCTCGCCGTCAACGGGTTAGGCGCTCATGCCCTGGTCCAGGCAGAAAAGAGCAGCGCGACACTCCTGGCCGTCGCGTTCTTCCGCCAGCACGACATTGCCTATCGCATCCGCCGTTTGCGGCTGATGCTGCGGCGATTATCGGACGAGGATGACGCGCGCCAGGCCGACGTCAGCGCCGCCGCGCACGAAGCCGCCCGCGACGCCATTTATCAAGCGCTCTCCCATTACTTCGAGCGCGAGAGCAGCGCAGTGCTGGGGAACGATTTCCCGGCACTCGCAGCGCAGGTCCGCGACCGCACGGCGGAAGTCCTCGACGCGATCGCCGCCAGCCGCCAGTTGGCAGCGACAGACCTGCTGGTCGATGCATTGCTGGCCAAGGCGCTGGCAGCGATGCCGCAAGTGCTGCGCCGCCGCATGTTGCTGACATATCTGGGATTTCCTTTCTACGACATCGTCACCCTGCCCCTGCTGCGCGGCGAAGGGCTGACCGAATACGACCCGGTCAAAGTCGATCGCATTTCCCCCGAAGACGCCCCCGCAATCCGCGACGGCGGCGCCGCAGCCTGCCTGCGCGGCGTCGAATTCTTCAACTTCGGCGCCTTCTTCAGCCGCGCCTACCGCGAAAACGATTATTTGTGGGGGCGTTTGCATGGTGCCGAACGCATGATCGACCTGCTCGCCTCGGCCCTGCCCGAGGGCCACGCCATGACCGCCTCCGAACTAACCCAAGCCAAACGCGCCGCCTTCCTCGCCATTTTAGAAGAAGAAGAACCCCGCCTGA
>JALYHR010000002.1 GCA_030776465.1 Pseudomonadota bacterium | reverse complement strand
ACCGAATTGCTTTTCGCCGAGGTTCACGGCAAGAGCAGCCGCAAGACCCGCCTCAACGGTGAAATTCCATGCCCAGCGAACGCGTCATTCGTCCCCTCTTCGTGCTCGCCGTGGCCTTTACCCTGGTGATGGCGCTGCTGCCGAAACCACCGGCATTGCCGATCGACCGGTTCGGTGACAAGTTCGAGCACATGCTGGCGTTCAGCGTGCTGGCCCTGCTGGCGCGGTTCAGCTTTCGGCGCGCCGGTTCATGGCGGCTGCTCGAACATTTGTCGTTTTTCGGTGCCTTGATCGAGGTATTCCAGTCGATTCCTGCTCTTCATCGTGATTGTGATCCGCTCGACTGGGCCGCTGACACGATTGCGGTGGGGGCGGCGCTGCTGCTGGCCCGCTGGCTCGCGAGCAGGAATGGCGTGGACCTGGCTCAGGAACAGGTTGCGCTTGCCGATCCGCATGGCTGACCCGCCTGCACCTATTGGTTCCAGCGCCCCATCCGCTGACGAACCACCGCTGACCCGATCCCAATGGATGGTCATCGCCGCGACTTATCTCGGCTGGACGCTGGACGCCTTCGACTTTTTTCTGATGGTGTTCCTGCAAAAGTCAATCAGCGAGGCTTTCGGCACCTCGATCAGCGCCGTTGCCGAAGCGCTGTTCCTGACCCTCGCCACCCGCCCGCTGGGGGCGCTGGTGTTCGGTTGGCTGGCCGATCGCCATGGGCGGCGTCCGGTGCTGATGGTGGTGGTGCTGATGTTTTCCGCCTTGTCGGCCTTGTCCGGGCTGGCCCAATCGCTCGGCCAATTATTGCTGATCCGCGCCGCCTTCGGCTTTGCCATGGGCGGCGAATGGGGAATCGGCACCAGCCTGGCGATGGAAAGCATTCCCGCCCGGTTGCGCGGGCGCATATCAGGCCTGCTGCAATCGGGATATCCATCGGGCTATCTGCTGGCCAGCGCAGCATTTGCTTTGTTCTTCGACCGCATCGGCTGGCGCGGGATGTTCTTTCTGGGGCTCGCGCCAGCTTTCCTGGTGCTGATCATCCGCCTGCACGTCGATGAAAGCCCCAGCTTTACGGCGGCCCGCCAAGGCCCGCGCCAGGGCGTGCTGTCAGCATTGGCCGAACACTGGAAACTGGCGCTTTACCTGGTCGTGCTGATGACCGCGTTCAATTTTCTCAGCCACGGCACCCAGGACCTGTACCCCACCTTCCTGCAAAAACAGCATGGCTTTGGCACGCGGCTGACCGGCACCATCGCGGTGGTGATGAATGTCGGCGCCATCGTCGGCGCCTTCATCTTCGGCAGCCTGTCGGAACGGATCGGACGGCGGCGCGCGATCATCATCGCCAGTCTTTGTGCCTTGCCACTCATTCCGCTGTGGGCCTATGGCACGACACCGCTGTTACTGGCGCTGGGCGCGTTTTTGATGCAGGCGGCGGTGCAAGGCGCATGGGCGGTGGTGCCCGCCTATCTCAGTGAATTATCCCCGGCCAGCCTGCGCGCGATGTTTCCGGGGTTCGTCTATCAGTTGGGCAATCTGATCGCCTCGCGCAATGCCGTCATCCAGGCGCGCATTGCGGAAAGCCATCATGGCAATTACAGTCTGGCGCTGGCCAGTGTTGCCGGGATTACCGTGGTGGTGCTGGCATTGTGGAGCAGCCTGGGTCCGGAACGGCGCGGAACGGCATTGTAAAATAACGGCGACCGGACGAGATCCATCACGGCGTTCTTCTCGTATTGTCGGTATGATTTCAGCCCTTGCGCTTCCGCGTCACTGAGCGTCCCGCCCTTGCCCTCACCCGGTAATCTTCTATGCAGTCGGTAACCAGGGTGGAAGGGCAACGACAATGGCTGGCAATCTGATCTATGTGCTGAACGGCCCGAACCTCAACCTGCTCGGCATGCGCGAGCCGGAAATTTATGGTCACGACACGCTGGACGACATTGCCGGCCGGTTGGACGATCGCGCGCGCGAACTGGGGCTGACGATCGATCTGCGCCAATCCAATCACGAAGGCCATCTGGTCGATTGGCTGCACGAGGCGCAGGCGGAAGGAGCAAAGGCGGTGCTGCTGAATGCCGGCGCCTATACCCATAGCAGTATTGCGCTTTACGACGCCATAAAGGCGATCGTCACGCCGGTAATCGAGGTCCATCTGTCCAACCCGCACACCCGCGAAGCGATGCGCCACAACAGCTATGTCGGCATGGCAGCCAAGGGCACGATCTGCGGATTTGGCGCGGATAGCTATATGTTGGCCTTGGAGGCGGCGGCAAAATTATAGCTTACACCTCCAGCGGCACGCCCGGTAACTGCTTCGAGGTGCGGATCGTCAGTGAAGTCTTTACGCTGGCCACGTTGGGCGCGGGGGTCAGCTTGCTGGTGAGGAATTCCTGGAAGCTTTGCAGATCCTTGCTGACGATCTTGAGAATGAAATCGATCTCGCCGTTCAGCATATAGCATTCGCGCACTTCGGGCAGCAGGCGAACATGGTCTTCGAACTGGCGAAGCGCCTCTTCGGCCTGGCTTTTCAGGCTGACCAGCGCAAATACCGTAATAGCAAAGCCAATTTTGGCGCCGTCCAGATCGGCATGATAGCCGCGAATGACGCCCAGTTCCTCCAACGCGCGTACCCGGCGCAGGCACGGCGGCGCGGTCAAGCCGACGCGTTGCGCCAGCTCGACGTTGGTCATGCGGCCCTCGGCCTGCAATTCGACCAGCAGGTGCTGGTCTATCTGGTCTAGACTGGACATAGCTCGATCAATTCCTCGCTCGATGAGTTAAGCGGCGGATAAACATCACCGATGATCTTGTTTCTGGCGGCCTCTCCAATGCACCATGAAAGGCCAGCCGATACGATAATGGCTCTCTTTGGAGTTTGAAATTTTCATCCGCGAATTGTTCGGTTCCTATAACATTGTTGTCCATGCAAGCATATGTCCCAATTTGCAACGCACCGCACGGAGCGGTTTTCCAAAAACATCCAAGATGTTACGCATTGGCGGCAGGGTTCACTCGTCACACCCTCAACAACCGAGCTGACTGAATTGTTCAACGTCAATGTCGCAACGCCCACGAAAGCCCCATTTAGACCCCGGATGTCTGATGATCACCGCCTTGCCAATATCCTGAAGCCAACGGTGGCCAGCGCCTCGGAGGCGAGCATCCAGTATCGCCAGTTGATCGAGCTGCTGGGCACCAGCGCCGAAGATCCCGGCGGTGACCTTATCGAAACGGCTTATCAACAGCTGGCGGAATTATCAAAGGTGCTTGCCGTCGCCGACCGCGTGGCCGTGCTGGCCGACCCGGCGCTGCGGTTGCGGTCATTCAGGCTGATCGCCACGCTGGCGCAGTCCGAACCACCCGTGGCGCTTGCCGCCTTCCGCGCTGCCGAGCCGGACCCGGCGACCCTGTCGTCGGCCCCGGAAATGGCCATCCCGGATGCGGCCCCGCCGGAATCAACCATCAACAGCTTCGATTTCACCACGGATAATGCCGGTCGGGTGCAATGGTGCGAACCGCATGTTGCGCCGATGGTTTGCGGGCTCGAATTAAGCGAATTTGCGGAATTGAGCGAAGCCTTGCGCCACCATCAGCCGATCAGGGCGGCATCGGTGACGATACCAGGGGCTCCCGCGATTGCCGGCGCGTGGCAGATCGACGCCAGCCCCGATTTTTCGCCGGAGGCAGGCCATTACCTCGGCCATATCGGGCGTTTCCGGCGGCAGGCGATAGCCGCCACACCGGCGGATGCGGGGTCCGCAGCCGACCGCAAGGCCGACCACTTGCGGCAACTGCTCCATGAACTGCGCAATCCGATCAATGCGATCCAGGGTTTTGCCGAGATCATCCAGCAGCAATTGTTTGGGCCGACGCCGCATGAATACCGCGCCCTGGCAGCGGTGATCGCCGCCGATGCCGCACGGATTCTGGCCGGGTTCGGCGAGTTGGAACGGCTGGCGCGGCTGGCCGGCCGGACGATGGATCTGGTTGCTGGCGAGACTGACCTGGCCGCCTCCATCGCCGCGACGATCCTGCGACTGAAGCCCTATACCGACTCTCGCGCCAACGGTTTTCAGATGGCTGCGCCCACAGCGGGACTGGGGGTGCAACTGGCGCCCATAGAAATCGAACGCTTGTGCTGGCGGTTGCTGGCGACGCTGGCGGGCTGTGCCAGCCCCGGCGAAAAGCTGACGCTGGAATTGCGGCATGATGGCCCATATGCTTTGTTTATCATGCAGTTGCCGGCCAGTCTTGCCGCGCTGGATGATGCTGCGCTGCTGCACGGGCTGAGCGACACGCGGTCGCAGACGCTGGTTGTGGGCATGTTCGGAACCGGCTTTGCCTTGCGGCTGGCCGCCAGTGAAGCCCGCGCAGCCGGGGGCAGGCTGGAGCGTGTGGGGGAGAAGTTAAATCTTTTCCTGCCGATGCTGCCGCCGGAAGCCTGGCTGCCGGCAAAGGACTCCAGCCCGGCCGAAGCCGGACAAACCGGGGTCAGCCATTACACGACATGAACAAGCGCACGGGGTTGAGCTTGCCTTGGCTGACCGGCCAAGCTAACGGCCCACAACGGTTGTGCCGCGCTTCACCTCGCGCGGCAAGATGGGGCCTGTAGCTCAGTGGTTAGAGCTGGCCGCTCATAACGGCTAGGTCGCGGGTTCAAATCCTGCCGGGCCCACCATCTGCCATTTTCGCCATTGCGCCCACGCGCCACCTATCCGATGTGTTCAAACTGTCGCATTGGCGTGGCAATGGTTGCCGCCATCTTGTCAAAAATGGGGAGCCGCAGGCCGTGCGTTCACAATTCCTGCTGACTGCCGCCACCTTGTCGTTGATCGCGGCAACCGGCGTCGCGGCGCGGCCAGCGAAAAGCCAGGCGGGGATCGAGCCGCAGCCGCCCCTCACCGCGCAGCCCCCCGCCCAGGATAACGAGGTCGGTCGCTATTTCGCCGATCCCGCCGCCGCCGCGCCGTTACCGCGCGCCCAGATGATCGCGCTGCTGCGCAGCCACATCAAATATGTCTTCGTGATCTTCAACGAAAACAATAGCTTCGATCACGAATTCGGCAATTTCCCCGGCGCCAACGGGCTGTTCTCCATAAACGCCCAGCCACGCGATGCCGCCGCAACGCCGGGATTTACCCAAAGCTATGTCGATGGCTCCACCGGCACGACGATCACCGTGCGCCCGTTCCGCTTGGGTCCCGACCAGAACGCGACGGTGATGGACAGCGCCGATCACAGCCATCAATCGCTGGCGCGCAAGCCGGACGTGGTGGACGGCAGCGCGCGCATGGACGGCTTTGCCCAGACCGAGTTCGACGGCCATACCGGGCCGGTCAAGACGCCGGACGAGATCGCGGCGGGCCGTCAGCGCGCCAATCTGGTGATGTCCTACATCGATTGCGACACCATCCCGTTTTTCTGGCGCTATGCCAGCCGGTTCACCCTGTTCGACGCCATTTTCGCCACCGAGGACACGCCTTCGACCCCCAACGCCATCGCCATGATCGCCGGGCAATCGGGCGAAACGCAATGGGTAAAGCATGGCCCAGACGGCGAGACCAAACCGATGTCGGGCAAGGTCCAATACGATCCCTATGTGGGCGATGGCACCACCCAGGGCGTGCCGGTAGTGGATGATCCCAACCCCTATTGGGGCTCGCAATTCGATCCCAACCCCGACGCCCAGCGCGACCCGACCGCGCCACGCGAAAGTTACGGCGCCAGCAGGAACGGCAAGGGTTATAACATTTCGCGCAATTTGACCTTTGCCACGGTGCCGCTGATCGCGATGGGTTCTGGGGTCGCGGCGACGATGGCGGGCGACCGTCACCCGGACATCAACCAGGCCGACATCCAACGCGATATTCCCGCCATTGCCGCTGACGGTGCCGCTCCGGTAGCCTGGCGATGGTACCAGAACGGCTATGATCACGAGCCGACCGACCCGCCCGGCGTTGCCACTCACGACAATTTCGTCGCCCATCACGAGGGGCCGCAATTTTTCGGCTATCTTGCCGACAACGACAAGACGCGCGATTCGCTGCGCGGCGAAGGCGATTTCTTCGACGATATCGCCGCCGCCAAGCTGCCGGCAGGGGGAGGCATCATCTATATTCGCGGCGGGTTCGGCAATCTCATGGCGATGAAACCGCCGATCCAGAACCCGCATTTTCCGGGCGACCTCTCCCCGCACGACATCAATGCCATCCAGGTCGTGAAAAGCGGCGACGACGATCATCCCGCCTACGCCGACCACCAGGTCAGCGAGGCGATGGCCGCACGCGTCATCAACGCCGTCGCCGCCGATCCGGCGCTGTGGGCGCAAAGCGCGATCGTCATCACCTATGACGAATCCGATGGCTTTTACGACCACGTCCCGCCGCGCATATTGTCGTATGGGCCGGATGGCTTGCCGCTGTCGCGCGGCATCCGGGTGCCGCTGATCCTGATCTCGCCTTACGCCCGCGCGCATGTCGTCAGCCACGCCGAGGGCGACCACAACGCGGTGATCGAGACGATCGAGGATGTGTTCGGCCTGCCCGCGTTAGCCAGCCTGCCCGAGGAAAGGGACGCGCTGGCCAAGGGCGACAGCCCGGAATTCAACCGCTTCGGCCCTGCCGGGTTCCACCAGACCCATCTGGGGCCGCGCGACATCAATTCGCGCGTAACCGACAGCCTGATCTCGGGTTTCGATCCGGCCCGACTTTCGGGCAAGGCGCCGATCCTGCCCGCATCCTACGCGATGATCCCCGACGGATTGGTCCAAAGCCTGCCGCATTACGGCGGCCACGGCTGTTCTGCGATTGGCGTCACGCCTGAGGATATTCGGCTGGGCCGTCGCGCCGCCGTCCCCGCGCATCTCAACCCGCTGCCCGCCACGCTGCCCGACTACAATAGTCCGGCGCCATGATCGCGTCCCTGTTGGCGTTGGCGGCAGCCGCCGCCCCGGTGACACCGCTGCGCTGCGGCGCGGTCGAAAGGCCCGGAATTGCCGAGCGCGGCGGCGACGGCGAATGGCGCGGCGGCGCAGTCGACTTGTGCCGATCCATTGCGCAAAACGAACGAGCCCCCGGCGCTGCCATCGCCTTTCGCGCATACCGCGACATGCACGATCTGCGCGATGCCCGGAATGACGCTCTGGCGGTGCTGAGCCGCGCCGAACTCGCTATTGCTATGCCTGGCGCCGTGCCGGCATTGGGTCCACCCATCGCAACCAGCCGCCAATACTTGCTGGTCCGCGCCGACGCGCCGCTGCGCAACCAATCCGAACTGGCCGGACGCCGGGTCTGCTTCATCATCGCGACGCAAGCCGAAGCCGCCCTCGATACCTGGGCCCGCGCCGCGCATATCCCCATACTACACGGCGGTTTCCAGGAGTCGGCAGAACTGCGCGACGCCTTCGATACCGGTTATTGTGCGGCAATGGTCGTGGATGCGCGCGATATTCCGGGCGGTGCCGAGCATACGAGAGCGTTGGGGCCGCCGTTGGCCGAAACGCCGTTGTTTGCGGTTCGGCCCTAAATAAGACCGCGCGTCCGTAAATCTGCAGCCAGCCCCGAGGCATCGATGAAATGATGTGTCTGCCACCCGCACGCCGCCGCAGCGACGACATTGGCCGCATTGTCGTCGATGAACAGCATTTCGCCCGGCGCATAGCCGAACCGCTTAGCCGCCAGCGCATAGATAGCGGGATCGGGCTTGGTCAGCCGTTCGTGCGCCGAGACGACGATGCTGCGGAAATGGTCAAGCAGGGGAAAATTCGGACGAAACATCGCCCAGCTATCCGCGCCAAAATTGGTGATGGCGTAAAGCGGCGTACCGCGCGCGGCCAGTTGTTCCACCAGCGCATGGGTTCCCGCTATCGGACCGGGCACGGTCTCCAGCCAGCGCGGCCCATAGGCCTGAATCAACTCGCGATATTCGGGAAATTCAGCAGTGCGCGCGGCGATCATCGCGGCCAGCGGCACCCCGGTGTCGTGCTGGAAGTGCCATTGTTCGGTGACGACATTGGCCAGGAACCAGTCAAGCTGCGCCGGATCGGCAATCAGCTTTTCATACAAAGCGCGGATGGACCATTGGACGAGTACGCGCCCGATGTCGAAGACCACTGCCTGCGGCTTGTCGCCCCCCACCTGCGATGCAGAAGTAGTCGGTAGAGTTTTTTCGGTTAAGACGGCACCAGCCCGCTCCCCCGCCCGGCCACCCCCACGATAGTAAACTATGGGGTGGCCGGGCGGGGGAGCGGGCTGGTACCGACTCGACGTAGGCCGAAAAAACTCTGGCGCAGGATTTGGCGGGGGTAGCGGAACCGGTCCGCCCGGCATTGTATCGAGCGCATCGGGCGCCAATCCGGCCAGAACCGCCAATTGCTGGCGGCGCGCGGTGATATCCGCCCGCACCCGTGCCTGCTCGGCCATCGTGGCCGATTGCCGGGCTTGCGCGTCCGCCAGGGACGGGGGCGTTGCGGTTTGCGCGGAAGCGCGCTGTTGCGCAATCGCGACCAGTTGCGCGTCGAGATCCTCGCGCCGCGCCAGCAGCACCAGCGCGGTCTGCTGCGCGCGCCATTCGATAAACTGCCGGGCGATCTCGGCGGACAGGTCGGGTTTTGCGGTCGTTTGCGCCAGGCCAGTAGCGATCAGGCCCGACAATTGCGCATCGCCCAGCCATTGCCACCAGTGAGCCGGGGGCGCAGGAGCGGGGGGATTTACACCGCCCGGCAATGCGCCCGGGCTTTGCGCGATAGGCGGCAACGGCGTTGTCGGGGCACCACGGCGCGTCGCCATGCACCCAGCCAGCGCCGCCATGAGTGCCAGCGCCAGTGCCAGCCTTGGCGCTATCCGGCGCATGGGCTGCACTGGTCCTCGCGCCTCAAGCGAGGGAATGCGTCAATCGTCGCGGGCGCGAAAGTCTTGATGGCATTCCTTGCATGTCCCGCCGACTGCCATGAATTGCGCCTTCACCTGATCGATATTACCGCTGGCGGCAGCCGTGCGCATCGCCGCCGCCGCTTTGACCAGCTTGGCCGCATCGGCCTTGAACTCGGCATTTTTCTCCCAGATTTCGGGCAAGGCCCCGGTCTTCAGACCGGCTTGCGGCCCGCTGCCTTGCGGGAAATAACCCGCGACCTTGCCAGCAGACTGGTCGATGGCGGCGGCGCCGGCCTTGATCGCGTCGAATGCAGGCGTGGGCGAAATCATCTGTTCCCTGATCGCCTTCATGCCCTTGCCCATCTGCTTGAAATTCGCCTGGCGGGCGGCGACGATTTCGGTGGGCGTTGCGGCATAGGCCGCGATGCCGCAGCAGAGCAAGCCTGCGGCGAGTGCAGTCAATTTTATCGAGGATATGGTCATTGCGAACTCCGATTTTGGCGCAGAATAACGCGTCGTGCAGGTTTGGCCAGCCGGAATGCGGCGGATCAGTCTCAAAAACTATTTGGGGTGTTCGCTTTTCGCAGCACGATATACACCGCACCCGCGCCGCCATGCCGGGGATGGGCGGGCCGGATCGCGGCGATGCGCGCGGCGTGGCTGCCGTGCGCCAGCCAGTCGAGAAACTTGGCGCGGATCGCGCCGCGCCGGTTGGAGCGATCGGCGGGATCGACCTGGCCGCGTTGCCGCCCGGTGATGAGCAAGACTACGCGCGCGTGTTGGGCGATGGCCAGCGCGAGGCCATGTTCGAGACGGGCGTAAGCGCCATCCAGCGACGCGCCATGCAAGTCCAGTGTGAAATCCGGGCTGGCGAGGCCTCGCGCGAGCTTGCGATCCCAGTTGGCATCAAGGGTGTGACCGTCCAGGGCGCGGGCGGGCTTTGGCGGTGGGGGCGCCGCCACGACAGGCCGCGCGGCGCGGGCGCGCCTGGGCTGCTTTCCGGGCGGCGGGGGCGCGCAGGGCGGCGCCGGAACCGGATTGGGGTCGGTTTTCGCCGGGTCGGGAGCGGGGCGCGAACGTTTGAACGGGCGCACCGTGCTGGCCACTTTTGCCCAGAGTTCCGCCTCTTCGGGCGACAATCTGCGGCTGGGCGGCCTCACGGTTCGTTCAGATGGGGCGGCATCAGGCGGGACAGCGTTCCCTTGGGCAACAGCACCCAGGCGCTGCCGCGACTGGCCATGCCGCCCGCAGTCAGCCGCGCATCGGGTCCACTGCCCCAGAAACTGTCGAAGCGGTTGGCGCCCTTGATGGCGCCGCCGGTATCCTGCGCCACCCACAGTCCCGTGACGGTCGGGGCATTGGCGGGTGCGGCACTGGTCGTCGGTGCCGGTGCTGCCGGGCGATCGATCGAAATAAACACCGGCGCGCCCAGTGGCACGAACAGGGGATCGGCGGCCAGGCTGACATGCGCGCGCACCGGCACGCCCAGCGCCCCGATCGGGCCATCTCCGGTAATTTCGCGAAAGAACACCCAGCTTTTGTTCTGGTCCATCAGCGCGCGCGCCGCATCGGGCTGCTCGCGCAGATAGCGCATGATGCCTTGCATCGAACCGGGATATTGCCCTGGCGCGGTGCCGATCAGGCCAGCGTTGCGCATGACGATGCCGATGCTGGTGTAGTTCTGGCCGTTATCGGCGGCATAGCCGATGCGCATGACGCTGCCATCGGGGGCCACCAGCCGTCCCGAGCCCTGCACTTGCAGGAAGAAAAACTCCACCGGGTCGGCGGCCCAGGCGATTTCCAGGCCCTGGCTGGCAAGCTGGCCGTTCTCGATCGCGGCCCGGTCGTAATAGGGCACGAAATGCCCGGTTTCGTCATAGCGGCCGAACGGGGTCTGGCCATTGGGCTTGAGCGGGGCATCCCCCGCTCGCGCATGGACCAGATCGGGTGGAACGCCATAGACCGGCACGTCGAAACCGGGGCGATGGTCGCGCGTCCCCGCGATCTGGGGCTCGAAATAGCCGGTCACATAGGTCGTGCCAGTGCCCACGGTGACGGTTTCGAACTGGCTGGTAAAAAAATCTGCGGCGTCGCCATCGGGCCAATTCGCGGCGGCGGCGCAAACTGCCTGCCAATCGCCCGGATGAGTCAAGCCGCTGTTGTCGAAGCGGGTCAGCAGGCGCGGGCAGCTTTTGCGAAACGCGGTCAGCGCGGGGGCCGCTGTCTGGGCGGTCAGGCCAAGCGTGGCCAGATCGGGACCGGGCGTTACGCCCAGCGCCAGAGCCGTGGACGGCGGTGCGGCCACGACAGGCGGCGACGGTGGCAGCGGCGCGACCCCATTTTGCGGGATGACTTGTCCGCAAGCCGCCAGCAGTACAAATGCGGCCAGCGAGGCAAGCCGGTACCGACTCCCGCTCGGCAAGGGGCGCATCCTCGGCTTGGTACAATCGATCACTGAAAAACCAGCCTGCGGCGCCCGAAACTCAGCCTTCGTCGGTCTCGTCGAGCAACCAGTCGGGATTGGGTGAGCCGACATTGCGGCTGAAGGTCCAGACATCCTGCACGATCACCGCGTCGTCAAGCGACCCGGCGATCATCGCGCCCTGGCCATCGCGGGTGACCGAGGCGATGTCTGCGGTCAGGCGCAGCGTGATCCGCGCAACCGGCGCTGCAAAGCTGGCCGAGACGATGGTCACGTCCTCGATCCGCACCAGCCGGTTGTCGAGCGTTTCACCGGCAGCGTTGCGCGCATCGATTTCCTTGATAAAACCCTGGGCGACATGGGCATCGCACAACTGGCCCAGTTCGTCCTTGTCGCCGCGCCAGAACGCTTCGAGAATCATCCGGTAAGCACTGCGCGCGCCGTCGAGGAATATCTGGACGTCGAAGCGGCGATCACTACCGGCAATATCGCGCAAGCCGCGCTCGACCGCAGGTTCCATGGTCTGCGTCGCGGCGCGGACCACGACCGGAGCAGCGCTGCGTTCGGGAAGGCGGACTTGCACCGGGGCAGGTTGTTTGCTGGCGGGGGCTTTGGTGGCGGGGGGCGCGTCGAAGCGGCTTTTCACCGGTTCCTCGCCATGATCGGCACGGCGGCCCAGCACGGCATAGAGCCGGAGCCCGAGAAAGGCCGCGATCATGGCCAGAATGACGATTTCCACAGTCACTGATCCGGTTTCCAATTGCTGCCGCCGCGCATGACGGAAAGGTACAATGCCCCAGATGGGGTGCGAACACAAATGAACAACGCTTTGTCTGCGGGTTCGGACGTAATTTTGTACCCGATTTTGAAATTCCTGCTCAGAGTCTGATCCGAAATTCGCGAAAGAGCGATTTCGGTAGTCCGTTCCGCCCCGCTCCCCCGGCCCGGATCAGGCGGCGGGAAGAACCAGGCGGCGTTCGCCGGCGATCGACTGCATCGACTTTTGCAGCTTTTCGAAGGCGCGCACCTCGATCTGGCGGACACGTTCGCGGCTGACGTGGTATTCCTGGCTCAATTCCTCCAGCGTGCGCGGTTCATCGACCAGGCGGCGCTCGGTCAGGATCGCGCGTTCGCGGTCGTTGAGGCTGCCCAAGGCTTCGCCCAGCAGGGCGTGGCGCCAATGCGCTTCCTGTGCTTGCGCCACGGTTTCGTCCTGCAGCGGCTTGTCGTCGGCCAGCACGTCCTGCCACTGGCCCTCGCCATCCTCGCGCAGGGGCACGTTCAGGCTGGCATCGCCACCCATCATCATGCGTCGGTTCATGTTGACGACTTCCTGCTCGGAAACGCCCAGATCGGTGGCGATCTTGGTCAAATCTTCGGGGCGCAGGTCGGAATCCTCATAGGCATCGAGGTTTTTCTTCATGCGGCGCAGGTTGAAGAACAGCTTTTTCTGCGCCGCAGTAGTGCCCATCTTGACCAGCGACCAACTGCGCAGGATGAATTCCTGCATGCTCGCCTTGATCCACCACATCGCGTAGGTGGCCAGGCGAAAGCCGCGATCGGGCTCGAATTTCTTGACGCCCTGCATCAGCCCGATGTTACCCTCGGAGATCAGTTCGGCCACTGGCAAGCCATAGCCGCGATAGCCCATGGCGATCTTGGCGACCAACCGCAGGTGGCTGGTGACCAGTTGCGCGGCGGCTTCGGGATCCTGATGCTCCTGATAGCGCTTGGCCAACATATATTCGGTTTCCGGGCTGAGCACCGGAAACTTTTTGATTTCAGCCAGATAACGGTTGAGTCCCGCCTCGGTGCCGAGGCTGGGGATCGCCGGCAGGTTGGATTCTCTGGTCACGTTCCCATCGTCCTTTGCAAATCATCGCCCGGTGAGGAACCCTTTATGGCATTCCTGAGGGGGGGCGATAAATATGTATCTTAAATCAGGGTGATTATTTTTCCCCGGCCTCATGGCCTAACCTACCACGCTCTCACCTTACCACATCAGTGTGCAGGGCTGTTAATAGTTCCCGCATGTCGTGGGGCATTGCACTCTCGAAACGCAGGTTTCTGGCGGTCGTCGGATGGGTGAATCCCAGGATCGCGGCGTGCAATGCCTGGCGTTCGAAACGCAGTTCCGCCAGCAAACGTCGCAAGGGGCCCGGAGTTCGTCCATACAGCACGTCTCCTAATAGCCCGTGACCGATTGACGCCATGTGAACGCGGATTTGATGGGTGCGGCCGGTTTCCAGTCGGCATTCGATCAATGCCGCGGTTCCGCTCGCAGGATTGGCCGCAGACGCGATATTCAGGCGCTCCAGCGTGCGATAATGCGTCACCGCGTGCTTGCCTTGTCCGTCCTCGACCAGCGCCATTTTCTTGCGGTTGACGGGCGATCTGCCGATGGCGCCGCGCACCGTGCCTGCCAATGGCATCGGCTGGCCGGCAGTGATCGCCAGATAGGCGCGTTCGAGCGAATGGTCGGCGAACTGGCGGGCCAGGCCTTCGTGCGCGGTGTTGGTCTTGGCCGCGACCAGCAATCCCGAGGTGTCCTTGTCGATGCGGTGGACGATCCCCGGACGCGCCACGCCGCCGATCCCCGACAATTGCCCGGCGCAATGGTGGAGCAGCGCATTGACCAGCGTGCCGTCGAGATTGCCATGCGCGGGATGGACGACGAGTCCCGCAGGCTTGTCGATGACGATCAACTGGTCGTCTTCATAGGCGACCACCAGCGGGATATCCTGTGCTTGCGCGGCGGCGGCGGTCGGCGGCGGCTGGCGAATGGCAAAATGGGTGCCGACGGGGACTTGCCGCGCCGGCTGCGAGGCTGGCTGGCCGTTCAGGCGGATGCGCCCTTCGCTCAGCAGCGCCTTGATCCGTTCGCGCGACAAACCGCTGGCGTCGGCCAGAATCTTGTCGGCCCGTCCGGTTTCGGCAGTGACGCCTTCGATAGTGCTTTGCCCCCCGGACATGGCTATCAAGATGGGAATGGATATCGAGGTGACAAGACCCATCGAGGTGACCCAAGACGTGATCGCCACCTTGATCGAGGAAGCGCGGCGCGCCGCCGACGTGGAATGTTGCGGGTTGCTGTTGGGATCTGCCGGAGGGCAGGGGGCCGTGGCGCGAATCACCCAGGCATTTCCCGCCGCGAATGTTCACCCCGACCCGGCGCGGTATTTCGAGATCGATCCCGCCGCGTTGATCGGCGCTTATCGAGCGATGCGCGATGGCGGCCCAGCACTGATCGGGTTTTACCATTCGCACCCCAATGGCCATCCCCGCCCGTCAGCCGTGGATTGCGAGCATGCCGGGGGCGATGGCCGGATCTGGGCGATTGTCGCGGCCACCAAAGCTCATTTCTGGCGCGATGGGCCAGATGGCTTTATCGCGGTATCGCCCTTGGTCGTTACCGCATAAAGCGCTCGGCAGGCCTGATCCGCGAATCACCCGGATTGTTACGAAGGCCCGATTGTGACAGGTCCCCAACCATGACAAGCTGCTGCGCGCACGACAGGATCGCACCGAATGACTAGCAAAATGGCCAAAAATCCTGACCCAGGGCTGGCCAATGATGGCGTTGGGATCGGCCAGCCTGGCGCGCTGGACATCGCCAGCCAGTTGTGCTCGCGGCTGTGCCATGATCTGCTCAGCCCGGTGGGCGCGATGAACAACGGGCTGGAACTGCTGGCCGATGAAAAAGACCCGGCGATGCGCCAGCGTTGCTTTGAATTGCTGGAACAAAGCGCGCGCATTTCGGCGGACAAGCTGAAGTTCTTTCGTCTTGCATTCGGGGCGGCGGGCGGCTTTGACGAAGCGATCCCCGCCAGTGAACCGCGCGCCTTGATCGAGGCGCTGGTTGCCCATAATGGCCGGATCGAGCTGAACTGGGTGGTCAGCGCCGACGCGCTGCCCAAGCCTGCGGTGAAAGTCCTGCTCAATTTCACCCTGATCGCGATCGAGGCGCTGGTGCGCGGGGGTACGCTGGATATCGCCGCCGAATTGCGTAACAATCTGTGCGAGATCGCGGTGCGCGCCACCGGCCCGCGCATCGCCTTCGATGCCACCGTCGGTCGGGCATTGGCGGGCGAACTGATCGCCAGCGAATTGTCGAGCCGGACCGCGCCCGCCGCGATGCTGCAACAACTGGCGGCAGGCGTCCTCGGCGAATTGCAATATGCGTTGACCGGCGATGCTCTCGTCCTGGGCGCAATGCTGCCAGTAAAATAACCGGGCAAACAGGGGACTGCGGCTGAACAACGAACTCATCCATCGTGACCTTCCGTCGCCCAATTGGGATGAGCGGGCGCTGCCTATCTCGATGGTGGTGCTGCATTATACCGGCATGCCCGATGCGACCGAGGCATTGGCCCGACTGACCGACCCCGCCGCCAAGGTTTCGGCGCATTATCTGATCGACGAAGACGGCACGGTGATCCGGCTGGTGCGCGAGGACAAGCGCGCCTGGCATGCCGGGCGGTCTTATTGGCGCGGGATCACCGATGTCAATTCGGCCAGTATCGGCATCGAACTGGTCAATCCCGGCCACGATTGGGGTTATCGCCCGTTTCCCGAAGCGCAGATGTCATCCTTGCTGCCGCTGCTCAACGACATCTGCTGGCGGCACAAGATCTACCCCGCCAATGTCGTCGGCCATTCCGATGTCGCCCCGACGCGCAAGCAGGATCCGGGCGAATTGTTCGATTGGGAGATGCTGGCCGATCTTGGGTTGGCGCTGGAAACCCCGCGCCCGCGTATCCGGCTGCTGCATGAGAACCCCAGCGCCTTTTATCTCGCGCTGGAACGGTTCGGCTATGATATCGCCGATGGTCACGCCGCAATCCGCGCCTTTCAGCGCCGTTTTCGCCCGCGTACCATCGACGGCGAAGTCGATGGCGAGATCGGCGCGCTGCTGTTCGAACTGCTGGTGACGCGGGATAGCTTGGAAGATGACCCGGATGATGCTAGCTGATTGTCCGTCAGGGGGCCGGGCAGCCGCGTCGAGGGAAACTTCGCCGAGGAAAGTCCGGGCTCCACGAAACAAGGGTGGCGGGTAACGCCCGCCGGGTCTGGAGGCTTGCTTCCGGATTTAGGGAAAGTGCCACAGAGAGCAAACCGCCGATCGGGCCCGCCGTTTTTGGATGGCGAGAACGAGGTAAGGGTGAAAGGGTGCGGTAAGAGCGCACCGCGCGGCCGGCAACGGCAGCGGCATGGTAAACCCCACCCGGAGCAAGACCGAATAGGGACAGCGCGCCGGTTCTTGCCACAAGCAGGGACGGGCAGGCAGGTTTCGAGCCCAGTTCCCTTGGGGGCTGCGTTGTCCGGGTTGGTTGCTGGAGCGCGTCGGCAACGTCGCGCCAAGAGGAATGGCTGCCCATGCGGAAGGGGTGACCCGACCGCAAGACAGAACCCGGCTTACAGGCCCCCTGACGCTCTTTTCATGATGTTCAAAACAGCGCCTCGTCCATGGCCATCAACGATGCCTTGCCTGACTTGATGGTCAGATAACAGGCGGTGGCCTGAGGCAGGATGCGGTCGAAGAAGAACCGCGCGGTATGGAGCTTGGCCTGGTAGAAATCGGCGTCGCCATCGCCGGATGCCAGATGCGTCGCAGCGATCAGCGCGCTTTTGGCAAAGCAGTAGGCGATCGCCGTCAGCCCCAGTTGGCGCAGGTAATCACTGGCGGCGGCGGCACCTTCCTCGGGGTCCTTCATGCCGCGCTCGGCGATCAGCGCGGTGCTGCCTTGCAACGCTTCGAACGCGCGCTTCAGGCCGGTGACGAATGGCGTAATAGCCTCGTCGGCGGCGTGCTCCTCGATGAAGCTGGCGATCGGATGGAACAGGCTGCGCAGATAGCGGCCCATATGCGCGGGCAGCTTGCGCCCGACCAGGTCCAGCGCCTGGATGCCGTTGGTGCCTTCATAGATCATCGCGATCCTGGCATCGCGCATATATTGCTCGACCCCGCTTTCGCGGATGAAACCATGCCCGCCATAGGTCTGCACCGCGAGGCTGGCGCTTTCCAGCCCCAAGTCCGTGAACAAGGCTTTTACCACCGGCGTCATCAGCGCCACGAAATCGGCGGCACGTTGGCGGGTTTCGGGATCGGTGGCATGGCGTTCGGCGTCGAGCGCGCGGCTGACCCAGCCCGACAGCGCGCGGCAACCTTCATTATAGGCGCGCATCGTCATCAGCATGCGGCGCACGTCGGGGTGGACGATGATCGGGTCGGCGGGTTTTTCGGGGTGCCGGGCGCCCGCCAATGAACGCCCCTGCAAGCGATCCTTCGCGTACCACACTGCCGACTGATACGCCGCCTCGCCGATCCCCAGCCCCTGGATGCCGACGCCGACCCGTTCCGCGTTCATCATCGTGAACATGGCTTCGAGGCCGCGATTGGCTTCGCCGACCAGCCAGCCGACCGAGCCATCGTAAATGATCTGGCAGGTTGCCGAGGCCTTGATCCCCATCTTGTGCTCGATCGCGGGGCACGACACCCCGTTGGCCTGGCCGGGATTGCCATCCGCGTCAGGCAGCCGCTTTGGCACCAGGAACAGGCTGATGCCCTTCACGCCCTTCGGCGCGTCGGGCAGGCGGGCCAACACCATGTGGATGATGTTTTCAGACAGATCATGTTCGCCCGCAGAGATGAAAATTTTGGCGCCTGATATATTGTAACGCGGGCCGAATTCATCGTCTCCGGCGGGTCCGGCTTTTGTGCGCAGCATGCCCAGGTCGGTGCCGCAATGCGCCTCGGTCAGCGCCATCGCCCCGGTCCATTGCCCGCTCACCATTTTGGGCAAATACGCGGCTTTCAAGGCATCGCTGGCATAGCTGTCGAGCGCCACGACCGCGCCGTTGGTCAAGCCCGGATAAAGGCTGAACGAGACATTGGTGGCGCAGATCATTTCCTCGACCAGCTTGCCGACCGCTTCGGGCAAGCCCTGGCCGCCCCATTGCGGCGGCGTCACCAGCGCGTTCCAGCCGCCTTGTGTAAATTGGCGATAGGCGTCGATAAATCCCGCAGGCGTGCGCACGACGCCGTTTTCGAGATGGCAGCCTTCTTCGTCGCCCGAGCGGTTGAGCGGTAGCAGCACGTCCTGGCATAGCTTCGCGGCCTCTTCCAGCACCGCGCTGGTCAGATCGGGGGTGAATTCTTCGGAACCCGGCAGATTGCCGAAGCCATCGTCCTCGTGAAGTTCGTTCAATACGAAGCGCATGTCGCGCAAGGGGGCGGTGTAGATCTGCATGGGATGCTCCTAATTGCGCAGCGGTTTGCCGGTGGTGAGCATCGCTTCGACGCGGGCGATGCTGCGCGGATCGCGGACGGCGGCCATGAATTGTTCGGCCTCCAGCGCCAGCAATTGCTGCTCGGTGACGGTATCGACCAGATCGGCATCGCCGCCGGTCAGCACCCGTGCCAGTCGCCCCGACACCACCTCGTCATAGGAGGTGGCAAGGCCGCGCGCGCGGAAACCCTGCACGGCCAGTTCCAGCGCTGCGCGCCCGCCCGCACCGGGCAGGTGGAATGTCGGTGGCGTTGGCGCAACATAACCTTCGACCATAGCCAGCGCGCGGGCCTTGGCGTCCGCCAACAGCCGGTCGCGGTTCATGGTGATGCCGTCATGCGCGCGCAGATAGCCGATTTCCCTGGCATTGGCGGCGGATTTGGACACGGTCGCGGTCGAGATCGTCTCGAATGCCTTGGCAACCGCGGGCATTGGTCCCTGAGGAGTGTGGGGTCCGTGAGGAGTGGGGGGTCCGTGAGGAGTGGGGGGGCCATGCGGCGCGTGGGGATCACGGGCAAAACGGTCGAGCATTTCGCCGCAGCCGCCCCATGCGGGGACAAGGCCAACCCCGCATTCGACCAGCCCGATATAGGTTTCGGCATGGGCCTGCACCGCGTCGGCATTCAGGCATACTTCGCAGCCGCCGCCAAGGGCCGTCCCGAACGGGGCCGCAACGACCGGAAACGGTGCATATTTCAGCGCCTTGTACGCGCGCTGGCCGCCCTCGACCAGCTTGGTGATTTCACCCCAGGCGGCGATGTTGATGGCGAACATGGCGAGGCCAAGATTGGCCCCGGCGGAAAAATTGCTGCCTTCGTTATAGATCACCAGCGCCTTGTAGTTTTCAGCCACCATAGCCACGGCCTGCTCGATCAGCGCCAGCACATCGCCGTCGAGCGCATTCATTTTGCCGGTGAATTCCAGGGCCACGACGCCGTCGCCGATGTCCCACAGCGCGGCGGAACCGTTCTTGAGCAAAGGCGTGGTGGCGCGCTTGATGTCTTCCAGCAGCAGTACCCCGGCTGGCCGCACCACCTCGTGATAAGCGCCGTCCAGCCCCAGGAATTGCCGCTTGCCGCCCTCCACCCGGTAGAAATTTCGGCCCTCGGCGAGGGTAACCACGGGGGGAACGTCGTGCCCCTCGGCCTTGAGCCGGGCGGCGAAATCTGCCGCGCCGATCCGGTCGATCAGCTCGAACGGGCCATATTTCCAATTGTAACCCAGTTTCATCGCGGTATCGACGGCCAGGATGTCGTCGGCTGCCTGCGGCACCAGGCTTGCCGCATAGGCCAGCGTTGGGCCGAGCACCGCCCAGGCGTAAGCGCCCAGCTTGCCCGGAGCGGCGATCAATCCGCGCAGGTCTTTTTGCGCGAGCGGCGGGATCGGCGCGGGCTTTGCCGCAGGCCGGTACTCGCCGGTGGCCAGGTCGATCGTTTCGCGGCGTTTGCCCGCCTCGCGGTTGACACGGTAAAAGCCGCCCTTGCCTTTGCGCCCGGTATAGCCGTCGGCGATCATTTTGCCGATCAGCGGATGGTCCTTTGCGATGGCTTGATAGGGGTCGTCGGCGGGCAGCGTGGCGGTCAGGCTGGCTTTCAGATGCGGCATCAGGTCGATCCCGACCAGATCGACCAGGCCGAAGATACCGGTCCGGGGGACGCCCATCGGCGGCCCGGCGATGGCGTCGGCATCCTCGACCGTGACGCCCATTGCAAAGGCGGCGTTGATCGCGACCTGCAACCAGAAGGTGCCGACGCGATTGGCGATGAAGCCGGGCGTATCCTTGGCATCGACGATGGTCTTGCCCATCGCCCGGTCGGCAAAATTGCTGACTTTGGCCACCAGCGCAGGATCGCTTGCCGGGCCAGCGACCACTTCGAGCAAGCGCATGTAGCGCGGCGGGTTGAAGAAATGGGTGATGAGGAAATCGCGGCGGAATTGTTCCGACCGACCCGCGATGAGGTCTGCCAGCGGAATGGTCGAGGTGTTGGACGACACCGCCGTGCCCGGACGGCGCACCGCATCCAGTTTTTCGTACAGGGACTGCTTGAGGTCGATGCGTTCGATGATCGCCTCGATCACCCAGTCGCATTCCGCAACGCGCGCCAGATCGTCGTCGATATTGCCTATTTCGACCAGCCTTGCCGCCGCCTTGGACATGAAGGCGGCAGGCTCGGTCTTGCCCAGCCGCTCGACCGCGCCGCGCGCCACGGCGTTGCGGTCAACAGGATCGCGGACAATATCCAGCAGCAAAACCGGCACCCCGGCATTGGCGACCTGCGCGGCGATCCCCGCGCCCATCACGCCCGCGCCGATCACGCAGACTTTGTTGATAATTTCGCTCATCGCACCGCCTCCAGCACGGTGGCAATGCCCTGGCCGCCGCCGATGCACTGCGTGGCCAATGCATAGCGCCCGCCTTCGCGCTGCAACAGCGCCGCTGCCTTGCCGACTATCCGCGCGCCGGTCGCGCCCAGCGGATGACCGATGGCGATGGCACCGCCGTCGAGATTGACTTTGGCCGGGTCCAGCCCGAGATCGGCGATGCAGGCCAGTGCCTGGCTGGCAAAGGCCTCGTTCAGTTCGATGACATCCAGATCGGCCACCGTGATCCCGGCCCGCGCCAGCGCTTTCTGGCTGGCCGCCACCGGGCCGATGCCCATGATCTCGGGCGCGCACCCCGAAATCGCCACGGATTTGATCCGCGCCAGGATCGGCAGGCCAGCGGCTCGGGCAAAGTCTTCGGCGACGACCAGCACCGCGCTGGCGCCATCGGTCAGTGGCGACGAAGTCCCTGCGGTGACGGTGCCGCTGGCGTTGAAGGCGGGCTTGAGCGCGGCCAAGGCCTCGGCAGTGGTGCCGGGGCGCGGGGTGCCGTCCGTGTCGACCAGACCGGCCTTTGTCGCGATGGCAACGATCTCGGCAGCGAACCGGCCTGCTGCCTGCGCCACCCCGGTCTTGTGCTGGCTGGCAAGGGCAAAAGCCTCCTGCGCGTCGCGGGCGATGCCATAGCGGCTGGCGACATTTTCAGCGGTGTCGCCCATGCCGATGTAGGCGGCGCTGCGCTGGACGAGCGCGGCATTGGGCAGCGGATTAAAGCCCATCATCGGCACCCGGCTCATCGATTCGACCCCGCCGCAAACGAAAGCATCGCCCGCGCCCAACTGGATCTGCCCGGCGGCGTAATGCACCGCGCTCATCGACGATCCGCAAAAACGGTTGATCGTCACGCCGCCCACACTCAGCGGCAAATCCGCCAGCAGCCCGATCAGCCTTGCGACGTTCAGCCCTTGCTCGCCCTCGGGAAAGGCGCAGCCGATCACCAGATCCTCGATTTTGGCGGGGTCTATCCCGGTCCGCTCGATCAAGGCTCTTACCACCGTGGCGGCCAGATCGTCGGGCCGGACGCGCGCCAGCGCGCCTTTGGTGGCGATATGAAAGGGGGACCGGGCATAGCCCGCGATCACGACATCGCGCATGATAAATTCTCTCCGCAACAGGCTGTGACTCAGGTCATCGGCCTTCTTCTCCATTGGTGCGCAAATTTCCCTATACGTCAATCAAAATTTGGAGCATGAAGTGATTCGTCAGAGTATTGGCGGATAAAGCGACAACGGAATCAGGGCGCAAAGCAGCCCGGTCCAGGAAGAGGATGGAGGAAGCCTATGCTTGCCATGATGTTGGCGGCCGCAGCCCTGTCGGCAGCTACGCCAGCAGCCCGTGTCGATGGCGTTTTGGGTCGCTGGATCACGCAAACGCGCCATGGCATCGTCGAGATCACCCCCTGCGGCGGGTCGATTTGTGGGCGATTGATCGATTCCGATACCATTCGTGGCGATCCCCGCAGCCGTGACGACAACAACAAGGCCCCGGCGCAGCGCCATCGCCCGCTTAAGGGCCTGATGATGTTGCAGGGGTTCCGGCCCGACGCTGCGAAGTGGGATGGCGGCAGCGTTTACAACCCCGACGACGGTGGCACCTATCATGGCACCATCACCGTCGTTGACGCAAATACGCTCAAGGTCCGTGGCTGCATCGTCTGGCCCTTGTGCAAGAGCCAGGTCTGGAAACGAGTGGGATAAGCCCCATAGGGCATCAATGAGAGGATCAAATCAATGCGCATATCCAATAGCATCCGCACCGCTCTGACTGGTGTTGCCATCGCCGGGATTGGCTTTAGCGCGGCACCGGCCATGGCTGGCGGCTTCTACATCCAGGATCAGTCGACCAAGGGCACAGGCCGCGCCAATTCGGGCGAAGTCGCCGATCAGGGTGCAGAAAGCCTGTGGTGGAACCCTGCGGCGATCGGCGGGCTCGACGGCGGCAGCGCCGCGATCAGCGCCACCGCGATCCTGCCACGCGCCGATGTTTCCAACGTCAACACGTTGATTATCCGACCGGGGCAAGCGCCCGCGCCGGTCGGCGGCGACCAGGTCAGCCACAACCCGATCAACAACGGCGTCGTCCCATCAGGCGCGATTGCCCACAGCCTGGGCCACGGTGTCGCGGTCGGGCTGGTCGTCACCGCGCCGTTTAATTTCACCACCCAATACCCGTCGACCAGTTGGGCCCGTTATACCGCGCTGACTACCCGTTTACGCACTTTCGACATCCAGCCGTCGTTCGCGGTGCAGCTCGCGCCCGGCTTCAGCGTCGGTGCCGCGTTGAATATCGAACGGACCACGGCCAAGCTGGGAAATGCCTTGCCCAATTTGCTCGCCGTGCTGCCTGACGGGATGGAGCAGTTGACCGGCAGTAGCTGGGATTTCGGCTATACGCTGGGCGCGCAATATCGCAGTGGGCCGCTCAGCCTGGGCGCCAGCTATAAATCGGCGATCAAGCATGATCTGGGTGGCAGTGTCACCGTGTCGGGCCTGCTGGGTCCGCTGGCCGGGCAGAACGGCAGCGTCAGCGCGGACGCCCGTTTTACCACGCCGTGGCAGGCGAGCATCGGCGCGCGGCTTGCGATCACCCGCGCGGTAACGCTGGACGCCACCGTGACCCGATTTGGTTGGGACAAGTTTTCCGCGATCACTCTGTCGGCGCCGATTAATGCCGTGATCCCGGAAAACTATCGCAACACCTGGAGCTATGCGGTCGGCGCGGACATCGATGTCGCCCCGACCTGGACATTGCGCGCGGGTGTCCAGCGCGACTTGACCCCGGTGCGCAACGACCAGCGCGATGCCCGCGTGCCCGACGCCAACCGCTGGACCTTTGCGATGGGCGCGACCCATGCGCTCAGCAAGGCCTTCAAGATCGACGTCGGGGCCAATTACCTGATGTTGAAGTCGTCGCCGGTCGACCGTATCACCGCCGCCTATGCCGGAACGCCCGTCCAGACACCGATCATCGTCAATGGCGAAGTTTCGAAGGCCCATGTCTTCGTCCTGTCGCTGGGTGGACGCTTGAGCTTTTGAGGCGAATGGACGGACCGCCATGGTAACCCCGCAAACCCAGCCGGTTACTTCTTCCTCGGACAATGGCGCCATCCCGCATAATTGGGAGGCGGAGCCGCGCCTGGTCACCGATTTGCTCGACAATGCCGTCACCGAACATGCCGAACGCGCCTGCCTGGATTACCTGGGGCGGACGTGGACCTATCGCGATGTCGGCCGGCTGGTGACGCGAGCGGCGCGCGGGTTGCAGGACCTGGGGCTGGCCAGGGGCGACCGTTTTGCCTTGTGCCTGCCCAATACCCCCTATTTCGTGGTGCTGTATTTCGCGGCGCTGAAGGTGGGCGCGGTGGTGATCAACCTCAGCCCGCTGTATACCGAATACGAGATGAGCCACATCATCCGCGATTCAGGCGCGCGGATGATCGCCGTGCCCGATATCGCCGCGATCCATGACAAGGTGCGCGCCGTGGCGGTCGGTGCCGGGTCCGAAAAAACCATCGACAAGATCATCATGTGCTCGATGAGCGCGATCCTGCCGATGGCCAAGGGGCTGGGCTGGCGCATCCTGAACCGGCACGAACGGGCGCGGTTTTTCGATGATGGCATGCATGTCAGCTTTGCCCGGCTGCTGGCCAACCACGGTGTGCCCGATCCAGTGGCGATGACGCCGGGCGATGTCGCGGTGTTGCAATATACCGGCGGCACCACCGGCATGCCCAAGGGGGCCATGCTGACGCATCGCAATCTCACCGCGAATGCCTTGCAGCAGCGCGCCCATGTCGCCACCGCCATGAAGGGGCCGCAACGCACGCTGGCGGTGCTGCCGATGTTCCATGTCTTCGCGCTGACGGCGGTGCTGAATTTCTCGATCGAGATCGCCGCCGAACTGGTGCTGCTGCCGCGTTTCACCATGAAGATGATGCTGGCGGCGATCAAGCGCAAGCCGCCGACCCTGTTCTGCGGGGTGCCGACGCTGTTCATCGCGATGAACGGCTTGCCGCGCGCGCAACTGCCCGATCTTTCGAAGTTGCGGGCCTGCATCTCGGGCGGGGCGCCGCTGCCGCTGGATGTGCGTACCACATTCGAGGCGCTGATGGGGGTCGGGATCAGCGAGGGCTACGGCTTAACCGAAGCGTCACCGATCGTGACCTGCACCCCGATCGGCGGGCCAGCCAAGGAGAATAGTTGCGGGCCGCATTTTCCGGGGACGGTGGTTGAAATCCGCGACCCCGACGATCCGATGCGCCTGTTGCCCCTAGGCGAGCGCGGAGAGGTCTGCGTGCGCGGGCCGCAAGTGATGGCGGGCTATTGGCAGCGACCCGAAGAAACCGCCAAGGCTTTCATCGATGGGGCGCTGCGCACCGGGGATATCGGCTATCTCGACGGCGACGGCTATCTGTTCCTGGTGGACCGGATCAAGGACGTGATCCTGTGCGGCGGGTACAACGTCTATCCCCGCGTGATCGAGGAGGCGGCATACCGGCATCCGGCGATCGAGGAGGCAATCGCCATCGGTATTCCCGACCCCTATCGCGGGCAAAGCCCCAAGCTGTTCGTCAAGCTGCGCGCCGGGCACCATGTGGAACCCGAGGCGATCCGGGAATTTCTGGCTACGTTCCTCAACAAGATCGAACTGCCGGTTGCGGTGGAAATCCGCGATCATCTGCCCCGGACCATGGTCGGCAAGCTGTCGAAAAAAGAACTGGTTGCGGAAGAGCGCATGAAGCAGGGGCAAGGCTGATGGCGGATGGCGAACCCGATCAGGGTGCGGCTCTCAGGGGCATACAGGATGTCGCCGAGCAATTGGGCGTCACTCACCGCACCTTGCGCTTTTACGAGGACAAGGGGCTGATCGAGCCTGCCAGGGTTGGCAACACACGGATATATGGGCGGCGCGAAGTGGCGCGGATGCAGTTGATCCTGCGCGGCAAGCGGCTGGGTTTTTCGATCCGCGAGATCAAGGAATTTCTCGATCTCTATGATGCCGATCCCAGGCACGCCGAACAATTACGGCTGCTGCTGAACCGGGTGCGCGAGCGGATCGGGCTGCTGGAAAAACAGCGCCAGGAGCTCGACAAAACCCTGCGCGAATTACGCCAGATCGAAGCCCAGACCCGCGAAAAGCTGGAGTGAGACGCGCCAGGCCTTGGCCTGCTCGCCTCCGGCTTGCGAAACCCCAAACACCCGATGCGAATCACTCGCATTGAGAATCGCCGGAAAGCAAAGTGCGGCCCTTGCCCGCACGGGGGTTTTCCCGCATGACACCGGACATATGCGCGAACTGCCGGATTTTACTGTTGAGACCGACGCCGGGGGGGCAGTGACGCTGGCGTTGACCGGCAGGCTCGTGGTTTCCTGCGTCGGTGCGCTCGACCATGGCTTGCGCGCGGTTTCGGACAAGGTGGCGCGGGTCGATCTGGCCGGGGTGACCGCCATCGACACCGTCGGCGCCTGGATCGTCTGGCGCGTTGCGCATGAGCACGACGCCGAAATCACCGGCGCCAGCGAGCAGGCGGAACGGCTGATCAAGGCGGTGGGCGCGCCGCAACAGGAATCGCCGATCAACTCGCCACGTCCGTGGTTTTATCTCCGCGTGGCCGAAAGCCTGGGCGGGATGATCGTCGGGCTGGGCCACGGGACGATCGGCATCATCGGCTTCATGGGCGCGATGCTGATCGGTTTCTGGGACAGCCTGCGCCGCCCCGCCAACTTTCGCATGACCGCGCTGGTCCGCCAGATGGAACTGGTCGGGGTGAACTCGCTGGCGATCATCGGCATGATGAGTTTTCTGGTCGGCATCGTCATCGCCCAGCAGGGATCGGTGCAATTGCAGCAGTTCGGGGCGCAGATTTACACTGTCAATCTTACCGGGCGGCTGGCGATGCGCGAACTGGGCATATTGATGACGGCGATCATGGTCGCGGGTCGTTCCGGCAGCGCCTTTGCCGCGCAAATCGGTACGATGAAGCTGACCGAGGAAATCGACGCGATGCGCACCATCGGAGTCTCGCCGATGCAGGCGCTGGTCTTGCCGCGCGTGCTGGCGTCAGTGCTGATGATGCCGTTGCTGGGGTTTTATGCCGCCTTGCTGGCGATCATCGGGGGCGCGGTGATTTCGGCGTTCACGCTCGACATTCCCTTCCTGTCGTTTCTTTCGCGCATTCGCGATGTCGTGCCGGTAACCGATCTCTGGGTTGGGCTGATCAAGGGGCCGGTGTTCGGCATGATCGTCGCGGTTACCGGCTGCTATCAAGGCATGCAGGTCCAGGGCAATTCGGAAGAGGTCGGGCTGAGAACGACGATGGCGGTGGTCCAGGCGATCTTCATGGTGATCGTGCTCGATGCATTTTTCGCGGTGTTTTTCACCAAAGTGGGCTGGATTTGAACACCCCCGATCCCCAGACCGAGCCGCCTGACGGCCCCGACGAGGTGGCGCCCGCCGACGACACGCCACCGATCGTCATCGAAGGGCTGCGTAACGGCTTTGGCGACCATATCGTCCATGACGGGCTGGACCTGACCGTGCGGCGCGGCGAAATCCTGGGCGTGGTGGGTGGATCGGGGACTGGCAAATCGGTGCTGATGCGCGCGATCATCGGCTTGCAGATTCCCATGGCGGGGCGGATCGATGTGCTGGGCGAATCGATTACCGACGCGCGCGAGGACAGCGATATCGATATCCGCTCGCGTTGGGGCGTGCTGTTCCAGGGCGGGGCGCTGTTTTCGACGCTGACCGTGGCTGAAAATATCCAGGTGCCGCTGAAAGAGTTCTACAAGGAAATCGGGCCCGAACTGCTGGACGAGATCGCCCGGTTCAAGGTGGCGCTATCGGGGTTGCCCGAGAATGTGGCTTCGTTGTTCCCGTCCGAATTATCGGGCGGGATGCGCAAGCGGGCCGGGCTGGCGCGGGCGCTGGCGCTCGATCCGGAGCTGCTGTTCCTCGACGAGCCGACCGCCGGGCTCGACCCGATCAGTGCCGCTGGCTTTGATGAGCTGATCGGCGAATTGCAGGAGACGCTGGGGCTGACGGTGTTCCTGATCACGCACGATCTCGACACGCTTTATGCCATCTGCGACCGGGTGGCGGTGCTGGCCGACAAAAAGGTCATAGCGGTGGGCACAATCCCCGAACTGCTGAAAAGCGAGCATCCCTGGATCCAGGAGTATTTCAACGGGCCGCGCGGACGCGCGGCCCATGCCAGCGCGCAGGACGGCGCGCAGGACTCCGGCGCGCAAGACAATCCAATAGACAAGCCCGTGATTGAAAAGGCATAGACAGAACGATGGAGACACGGGCCAATCATGTCTGGGTAGGGGTTGTGGCGCTGGCGCTGCTGGCGCTGCTGGCGGCGTTCTTCCTGTGGCTCGCCCATCTGGGGGAGGGCGAAAAGCGGCCTTACGACATTTTCTTTCGCCAATCGGTCGATGGCTTGTCGAATGGAACCGAAGTTTCCTACGCGGGCGTCCCCGCCGGTCAAGTGACCGCGATCGAATTGTGGAAGGACGATCCCGGCTTTGTTCGCGTGCGCATCGCCATCGATCCCAAGATCCCGATATTGCTGGGGACCACCGCCAGCATCCAGGGCAGTTTTACCGGGGTTTCGAACATCCAGTTGAACGGCGGCGTCAAGGGTGCCCCGCCGATCACCACGCCGGGGCCGGGGCCGGACAACGCGCCGGTGATCCCCACCAAGACCAGCGGGCTGGGCGCGTTGCTGACCAGCGCCCCGGTGCTGATGGACCGGCTGACGATCCTGACCGAAAAGCTGACGCTGTTGCTGTCCGACGATAACCGCTCCTCAGTGAAGCATATCCTGCAGAACACCGAGACATTTACCGGGGCGTTGGCCAGCTCGGCGCCGCAGGTCAAACAGACCCTGGCGCGGTTGCAGGACACGCTGAAGCAGGCCAGCGGGACACTTGCCGATTTCCAGAAAGTCGCGGTGACCGCCAATCTCGACCTCGACCCGAACGCGGATTCGATCGCGCACCAGATGAAGGACACGATGACCGCCGCGCATGCCGCCGCTGAAGGCCTGCGCCAGGCGGTGAATGATATTCGTCCGGCAACGCGGCAGTTGTCGCAAACCACGCTGCCCGCCGCTGAGGATGCCATTCGCGATTTGCGCGCCACTACCCAGTCATTGCGCGGCTTGACCGAAAGAATCGAGAACGGCGGCGCGGGTTCGCTGCTGGGCGGGCCGAAACTGCCCGACTATAAGCCAGCAGGGGGCAGTGGAAAGTGACAAGCGCAGACAATTTGGTCGAGGGCAGCAAGCGGGCGGGAGTCCGATGGGCAGCAGGCGCGATGCTGACGATGGCGTTGCCATTCGTGCTGGCCGGCTGCATCAGCGTCGGCATTGGCGGCGGCGGCAAGCCGTTGCCCAGTCTTGTTACCCTGACTCCCGCAGTGCAGGCGCCCGCTGGGCAGACGCTCAGTTCCACATCATCCGATCCGCTGGTGGTGCTGTCACCCGAAGTCGACCGGACGCTCGCCACCACCCGCATACCGGTGCAGATCAGCGACAGCGCCGTCGCTTACCTGACCGGTGCGGCGTGGCTCGAACAGCCGGGGCACCTCTTTCAAGACCTGCTGATCGAAACCATCCGCGCGCGCGGCAAACGCCTGGTCCTCGATGACAATCTGCCGCAAACCGTGACCCGCTTGTCAGGCCGACTGGACGCGATGGGTTACGACGCGCGCAGCCGTGCGGTGACAGTTCGCTTCGATGCCGTGCGCGTCGGCCGCAACGGCGTGACGACGGCGCGGCGCTTCGAAGCCGTGCAAAAGGATATCGGGCCACTGGCGACCGATATCACGCCCGCGCTGGACCTGGCCGCGAACGACGTGGCGGGGCAAGTGGCAGACTGGGTGGATCAGTAACACCAAGCTGATTGACGCCCCGTCCGTGCTGAGCCTGTCGAAGCACTGTCCTTCTTTCTTGCGCCTCGCCAGGCCTCAAGCAAGAAGTGCAGCCCTTCGACAGGCTCAGGGCAGACGGGTTTGGTTGGCGCTTCAGATCACCCGCACGACGCCCTATCCCGCAACCCGCAACAACCGCACGAATTCGGCGGCGGCGGTAAAAAGAACACCGCGCTGCATCTGCCGCGCTGCGGCTTCCTCGTCGCGGCCCCACAGTGCTGCCTGCCAGTCTTCCTCGACATGGGCGGCGGCCCACAACGCCGGGATATCGGCATCGGCTTCCAGCGCGGCCAGGCCCAGGACCAATGATGCAGCAAGGCTGGTCAGCGTATGCAATGCGGCCAGCGTGAAATCGTCTAGCGCAGCCACGACCGCCGCCAGCCGGGTCAGCGTCTCTGGGGGCTGGGGCCGATGGATGATGCCGCAAACGCGCACGAAGTAGATATCCCAGCGGCTTTCCGCCGCCGTCAGCAGCGGTTCCCATTGCTGCTGCTGGTGCGCCCACAGTGCCTCGTCCGGGTCGCCGCGATAGCACAGCGTGTCGCTCTCGGCGAAGCCCAGGATCGCGCGCTGCACCTCGCCGCGCCCCGTCGCCACGACGTCGATGGCGTAATCCGCCATGTCGCGCAGCACGAAGCGCGTGGGATCGATGGTATCGTCCTGCCCATCCCATTCCGCCGCCAACGCAGTGGCCAGCGCCAGCGAAGGCACGATCTGCGCCCGCGAGCCTGCGGTCTTGATCGGGCGCCCGTCGAGCGTCACGCGCCAGCCGGAGCCATGCTGCGCGGTGGCAACCTCGCGGTAAAAGCGCTTCATCGCTCGCGGCTTTTCCATCGGCGCGCCAGCAGCGCCGGGAGCAGCAGCGATTCCACCACGCCGAATACCGCCAATCCGCCACCGATGAATGCCGGCAGGTGAATCTTGCCCGCCAGGATAGCCGCCCCGAACAGCGCAAAGGCGACGCCGCTCAGCCGCATGAATTGCAGGATCATGAACCCCAGCCGGGCCGGATCTTCCTCTAAATCAGCCATTTTGCCAGATCTTCCGGGGTTTGCGCGACCGCCTCAGCACCCGCCTGAGATAATTCACCGGGCTCGTGATAGCCCCAGGCCACGCCCAGCCCGCGCACCCCGGCAGCGCGCGCCATGGCCATGTCATAGACAGTGTCGCCGATCATCACCGCCTGTTCGGGCTGTGCCATCGCTTCTGCCAGCGCGGCCTCCAGCATCGCCGGATTGGGCTTGCCGGGGTGGTGGTCGGCGGTCTGGAGCGTATAAAACATGCCGCTCAGCCCGTTGATCTCCAGACAATGGTGCAGGCCGCGCTCGCTTTTGCCGGTGGCGACAGCCAGCAGCCAACCGGCGCCGCGCAAGCGATCGAGCAATGCGGCGATGCCGGGGAACAAGGGCTCGCTCAGTTCGCCCGACTCACGCGCGCCCCGGAACGCGGCTTTATAGGCAGCGGTTGCGGCGGCGTGCAGCGCCTCGTCGCGGTCGGGCAACAATTGGCTGATCGCGGGCTGCAGGTTGAGTCCGACGATGCGTCGCACCAGCGCACGATCGGGCGGGGGCAGTCCCAGGCTGGCAAAGGCGCGTTCCATTGCGGTGCAGATGCTGGCCTGGCCATCGACCAGGGTACCGTCGCAGTCGAAAACGGCGAGTTTTACAGGGTCCACGCAAAGCTTCCGTTCAGCGTTTGCGCGGTGCGCCGCCGGGCGACTTGCTGAATGCGCCAGCGGGCGATTTGGACGCGGGCCGGGTTGGCCCCTTTACTGCGGGGCGGCTAGCCGGGCTTTTTGCGGGGCGGCTGGCAGCCTTGCCAGCCGGGCGCACGGCGTTGGTGCGTGGGGATTTGGCGGGCGCAAATTTGTCGGCGCCCCGGCCATCACCATCCCCCGCACTACCGCGCCCGCGCCGCTCGCCGCGTCTTTCCTTGCGGTATTGCTTGGCGTGTGCCTTGGCGGCGGCCTTCTTCTCCACCTTGCCCGGTGGCGGCGGCGCTTCGGGCAAGGCAAAGCCCAGTGCCGCATCGAACCCCAGTTGGGCCATGCTCGCCGCGAAATGGTCGGGCAGTTCGGCGGTCACATCCAAGTCTTCCCCTCCGGGCATCCCGATAATCAGCCGCCGCGCATGCAGGTGCATCTTGCGGCTGATGCTGCCGGTCAGGAACGCATCGGGACCGCCGTATTTGCCGTCGCCGACGATGGGATGGCCGATTGCGGCCATATGCACGCGCAATTGATGCGTGCGCCCGGTCAGCGGCTGCAATTCGACCCAGGCGGCGTGATTGCCAGCAAATTCCAGCACCCGGTAACGGGTGCGCGCGGCCTGGCCATGCTCGCTTTCATCGACCATCATCTTTTCGCCGCCGCTGCCGGGCTGCTTGCCCAGCGGCAGATCGATAAAGCCTTCCTCGATGCTGGGCACGCCGACGATCAGCGCCCAATAGATCTTGCGCGCGGCCCGCGTGGCAAAGCGTTTGGCAAACCAGGCGGCGCTACCCGGCGTGCGCGCAACCAGCAGCACGCCGCTGGTATCCTTGTCCAGCCGGTGGACCAGGCGCGGGCGCGGCTCGGCTCCGTGAGCATAAGCATCCAGCAGCCCGTCGACGTGTTCATAGGTGCCGGTGCCGCCTTGCGTCGCCAGCCCCGGTGGCTTGTTGATGACCAGCGCGGCGGCGGTCTTGTGGATCAGCATCGCATCGGCTTTGGCGAGCTGTTCTTCGCTCAGTTCGGGGCGCGGACGCACCGCGCGCGCCGATCCACCGGCACTGCCCGGTTTCTCCAGCCCGCCCGGGGGCACCCGCAATACTTGCCCGGTGGTCAGGCGGTCGGCGGGATCGGCGCGCTTGCCATCGACGCGGATTTGCCCGGTGCGCGCCCAGCGCGAGATCGTGGCAAAGCCGATCAGCGGCAAATGCCGCTTGAACCAGCGATCGAGCCGCACGCCGTCGTCATCGGGGCCGACCGTGAACTGGCGAACGGCGGTGTCGTCTTTAATGTTTGCAGGGGTGCTCATGCCAGCGCCCGTATCAGGAACAGCCCGGCAAACAGAGCGGTAAATCCCGCAGCCAGCGTCACCCCGACATAAAGCGCCGCCAAGCCCAGGTTGCCGCGTTGCAAGAACAGCGCGAATTCCAGCGCAAACGATGAAAAAGTGGTGTAGCCGCCCAGCAGTCCGATCCCCAGCAACAATCGCCAGGTTTCACCCCCGCTGCCATGCCGGGCCAGCCAGCCGATCAGCAGCCCCATGCAAAAACTGCCCAGGACATTGGCGGTCAGCGTGGCCCACGGGAAAGCGGTCGCCGCGACCGGGCCGATCGCGGCCAGCCACAACCGCCCGGTCATCAGCCGCAACCACGACCCCACGCCGCCACCGCCCAGCACCAGTAGCGAGGCGGTTGTGAAGTTGGGGGGGGAGTTCATGCCCGACGCTTTAGCGCAAGATGCGTGTCAGGCAAATCGGGCGGGCCAACGCCAATTGGACGCGCGATCCCTTGCCTTTGCGTGATGCCTCTGGTAGCGGCGCGCAGCTTTTACCCGATTCCGATGGAGTCGGGGTCGATTTCGTTTATTCCTTAAAAGGGCTTCCTCCGCCGATCGGGGCTGGTCTTATGTTGTGAGGTGTGTCGGTTTATGCAAATTCTCGTCCGCGACAATAATGTCGATCAGGCTCTGCGCGCGCTCAAAAAGAAGCTGCAGCGCGAGGGCGTGTACCGCGAGATGAAGCTGCGCCGTCACTATGAGAAGCCGTCGGAAAAGCGCGCCCGTGAAAAGGCCGCCGCTGTCCGGCGTGCCCGCAAGCTGGAGCGCAAGCGTCTGGAACGTGACGGCGGGAAATAGGGTGGTACTGGTGTCACTTTGTTGACGCCGGGCTTGCTCAGCCGAGCCGCTTGAGCCATGAGGGCGCGGATTAATTCCCGCGCCCTTTTGCTGCGCGCGGGCTTGCCATGCGCAGGCCCGCGGGCACATCGCCGGAAGATTCGAGGACGATTGAGATGACCGAGATCACCCGCGTACCGTTGCAGCCCATCGCCAAGGGTTCGCTGATCAAGCTGTGGCTGGGCGTGATCGTCGCGCTGCTGGTGGCGTTCGGGGTTGCTCATGCCACGCGGCTGGCTCACTTCAGCGATGTCACGGTCACCGCGATCAAGGACGGCACCGGCCCTTCGCCGACCATCTCGGACGTGGCGCTGATCAATTATGTCGGCAGGCTGACTAACGGCAAAGTCTTCGATCACGGCGAAAAGACGCCGATGCCGCTGCAGGGCGTCATCCCCGGCTTTGCCCAGGGGCTGCAGAAGATGAAGGCCGGTGGCACCTATCGGCTCGAAATCCCGGCAGCGCTGGCTTATGGCGCCGAGGCGAAACGCGATGCCAGCGGTCAGGAAGTGATCCCGGCTAACAGCGACCTGGTGTTCGAGGTGCAATTGCTCGGCTCGATGCCCGCGCAACAGTTCCAGCAGATGATGATGGCCGAACAAGCGCGTCAGGCCCAATCGGGCGCGGGCAGCGCACCTGCTCCGGGGGCCATGCCGGGGCAATAATCGCCAGATTTGCTGCTGCCCCTCTTCATCTGATTACTGGATACTGAAAATGTCTGTCGATACCGCCACCGTGGCCCGGATTGCCGCGCTTGCCCGCATCAAGCTGAGCGAGGGCGAAGTCGCGGCGATGGTGCCCGAACTGAACGGCATCCTCGCCTGGGTCGAACAATTGGGCGAGGTCGATGTCACCGGCGTCGAACCGATGACCGCGGTGATCGCCAATAAACTGCGGCTGCGCGACGATGTCGTCAACGCCGATCCGCTGACCGGCGGCGACCGGCGCGACGCGGTGCTGGCCAATGCCCCGGCGGCCCAGCACGGCTTTTTCGGCGTGCCCAAGGTGATCGAATAATGGCCCCCGCCTTCGCTGAAAATACAATCACCGACCTTGGCGTCGCCGAAATCCGCGACGGCGTGGCCGCAGGCGAATTTACCGCCGTCGCCGTGGCAGAGGCGTTCAACGCCGCCGTGGCCGAGGCGCAGCCCGCGCTCAACGCCTTCATCACCGCCACGCCCGAACACGCGCTGGCATCGGCGGCGCAGGTCGATGCGGCGCGTGCTGCCGGCAAGAAGTTGGGCAAGCTGGCCGGGGTGCCGATCGGCATGAAGGATTTGTTCGCGACCCAGGGCGTGCAGACCACGGCGGCCAGCCACATCCTCGAAGGCTTCATCCCGCCCTACGAAAGCACCGTCTCGCAGAAATTGTGGGACGCGGGCGCGGGCATGCTGGGCAAGCTCAATCTCGACCAGTTCGCGATGGGCTCCTCCAACGAAACCAGCTATTTCGGCAATGTCATCTCGCCCTGGCGGCGCGGCAATGACGATGCGGCGCTCGCCCCCGGTGGTTCCTCCGGCGGCAGCGCGGCGGCGGTATCGGCGCATCTGTGCCCCGCTGCGACCGGCACCGATACCGGCGGCTCGATACGCCAGCCTGCGGCCTTCACCGGCATCGCCGGGATCAAGCCAACCTATGGCCGATGCTCGCGCTGGGGCATCGTCGCCTTTGCCTCCTCGCTAGACCAGGCCGGGCCGATGGCGCGCGATGTCCGCGATTGCGCGATCATGCTGGAGGCGATGGCGGGGTTCGATGCCAAGGATTCGACCAGCCTCGACCTGCCCGTGCCCCATTGGGAAGCCGCGCTGAACGGCGATCTGGCAGGCAAGATCATCGGCATTCCGCGCGAATACCGCATGGATGGCATGGACGCCGATGTCGCCCGCAGTTGGGACCAGGGCATCGCCTGGCTGAAGGATGCGGGCGCGCAGGTCGTCGATATCAGCCTGCCGCACACCCAATACGCGCTGCCCGCCTATTACATCATCGCCCCTGCCGAAGCATCGTCCAACCTCGCCCGTTACGATGGCGTGCGCTATGGCTTGCGCGAATTGCCGCAGGGTGCGGGCCTGCAGGATATGTACGCGGCCACCCGCGCGGCGGGCTTTGGCGGAGAGGTCAAGCGCCGTATCCTGATCGGCACCTTCGTTTTGTCCTCGGGCTATTACGACGCCTATTATACCCGCGCGCAAAAGGTCCGCACCTTGATTGCGCGCGATTTCGAAACCGCGTTTACCCAATGCGACGTGATCCTGACGCCGACAGCGCCCAGCGCTGCGTTTGCCTTGGGCGAAAAGAGCGACGACCCGCTGGCGATGTACCTCAACGACGTGTTCTCGGTCCCCGCCAGCCTGGCCGGGCTGCCTGCCATGTCGGTTCCCGCCGGGCTCAATCGCGAAGGGCTGCCATTGGGGTTGCAGGTGATCGGGCGTCCGTTCGACGAACAGGGCGTGCTGAACGCTGGCCTGGCGATCGAAGCACGCGCCGGATTTACCGCACGTCCGGCCAAGTGGTGGTGAGCGACCTGCCCCCCTCCCCTTCAGGGGAGGGGCTGGGAGTGGGGCCTCGCCGCAAGCGCTGTGCCCTGCCGAGAGACCCCACCCCTCGATCCCCTCCCCTGAAGGGGAGGGGAAGTTTAGGGTTTTTCGCGCTTCCTCTTGGCGAAGTGTAGCATTGGACTTATCGGCATCCTCATGAGCACATACCGCATCCACGGCACCTCCGGCGAGTGGGAAGTCGTCATCGGGCTGGAAGTCCACGCCCAGATCACGTCCAACGCCAAGCTGTTCTCCGGCGCGTCGGCCACTTTCGGCGCGGAACCCAACGCACAGGTCAGCCTGATCGACGCCGCCATGCCCGGCATGTTGCCCGTGCCCAATCAGGAATGCATCCGCCAGGCCGTCCGCACCGGCCTGGCCATTGACGCCCAGATCAACCCCTACTCGCGCTTCGACCGCAAGAATTACTTCTACGCCGACTTGCCGCAGGGCTACCAGATCAGCCAGTTGTACCACCCCATCGTCGGTGAAGGTCACATCGACATCAGCCTCGACGACAAGAACCCCGAAACAAGCGTCAAGCGCATCGGTGTCGAACGCATCCACGTCGAACAGGACGCGGGCAAGCTGATGCACGACCAGCACCCGACCATGTCCTACGTCGATCTCAACCGCTGCGGTGTCGCGCTGATGGAAATCGTCAGCCGCCCCGACATGCGCTCGCCCGCCGAGGTGGGTGCCTATTTGCGCAAACTGCGTAGCATCCTGCGCTATGTCGGCAGTTGCGACGGCAACATGGAAGAAGGCTCGATGCGCGCCGACGTCAACGTCAGCGTGCGCCGGGTCGGGGAAGACCTCGGCACCCGCACCGAAACCAAAAACGTCAATTCCGTGCGCTTCGTCATGGCCACCGTCGAACACGAAGCCAACCGCCAGGTCGATGTCCTCGAAAGCGGCGGCAAGAT
>JALYHR010000001.1 GCA_030776465.1 Pseudomonadota bacterium | reverse complement strand
GTCGATGTCGAGATCAACGACAATGACCTGAAAATCGACATCTACCGCGCATCGGGCGCTGGCGGACAGCATGTCAACACCACCGATTCAGCGGTGCGGCTGACTCATCTGCCGACCGGGCTGGTGGTGATCCAGCAGGACCAGCGCAGCCAGCACAAGAACAAAGCCAAGGCCATGCAGGTGTTGCGCACGCGGATTTACGATCTGCGCCGGGCCGAGGCGCAGGGCGAAGAGGCCGAGGCGCGCAAGGCCATGGTCGGCTCGGGTGATCGGTCCGAACGCATCCGCACCTATAATTTCCCGCAAGGACGCGTGACCGATCATCGCATCAATTTGACCCTGCACCGGCTGCCCGAAATCCTGGAAGGGCCGGGGCTGGCCGAACTGATCGACGCGCTGATCGCGGAGGATCAGGCCAAACGGCTGGCGGCATTGGATGGGTGATGGCATAATCGTCGCCGATGCTTTGCGCGCCGCGACCACGGCACTGACTGCGACCAGCGACACCCCTCGCCTCGACGCCGAACTGCTGATGGCGCGGGCGTTGGGAGTGACCCGGTCGGAAATGCTGTTGCGCCTTTTGCGCGATCCGCTGCCCGCTGGCTTTGCCCCGCTGGTCGAGCGTCGCCTGACGCATGAGCCGATTGCCTATATCCTGGGCGAGCAGGAGTTTCATGGCCTGAGCTTGCGAGTCACGCCAGACGTGCTGATCCCGCGCGGCGATAGCGAAGTGCTGGTCGATGCGGCGCTGGCGGCGCGTCCCGATGCGCGCACCGTGCTCGATTGCGGCACCGGATCGGGCGCGTTATTGCTGGCGGTGCTGGCCGCATTGCCGCGCGCGCGCGGCGTTGGCATTGATCGCAGCCCGGCGGCGCTGGCGGTGGCTGCGGGCAATGCGGAGCGGCTGGATTTGGCCGCGAGGACCGATTTCGCGGTGGCGAACTGGCAAGAACCCGGCTGGGCGCGCGGGTTTGGCGGCCCATTCGACCTGATCCTGGCCAATCCGCCTTATGTCGAGGATGACGCCGCTTTGGCCTCGGACGTACGCGAACATGAGCCTGCGGGTGCGCTGTTTGCCGGGCCGGACGGGCTGGATGATTATCGCGTGCTGATCCCGCAACTGCCGGAATTGCTGGGCGCGGGGGGCATCGCAGTGGTGGAGATCGGCCATACCCAGGCGGCGGCGGTGACCGCGTTGGCGCAGGCTGCCGGGCTGGCGGCGCTGTTGCACCGCGATCTGGCCGGTCTGCCGCGGGTGTTGCAACTTACTCTAAATGGCCGAATTTCAGCGCCGTGACATTTTTTTGCTTGGCAATTGCCAGCGGTCTGACTAAGCATATTTTCAGGTCTGCCGATGGATGTATATTTCCCGTTCGGCTGACGTGATTCCAACATGTACGTAGCTATATGTACATGGGCGCAGAGCTGGGCATGGTATTTCAGCCATGCTGCGTTTTAAGTGCCGGGATTTCGGTCCGCCGACGGGCCGCAGCATTAAAGAGGCAGATCGCCATCCGGAGCGCCGGAGGCAGGCCGGGGCTAAGGAAAACACTCAGTTGAATAATAATCGTGGTGGCAATAACCGCAGGCGCGGGCGGGGTAATAATAACCGTCCCCAGGGCGCCAATGGTGGTCAGCAAGTCAATCGGATCGACAGCCGCGCGCGTGGAAACGCGCCGCAGATGCTGGAGAAATATCGCAAGCTGGCGAATGACGCACACCTTAATGGCGATCGCGTCAATGCGGAATATTACCTGCAATTTGCCGATCATTACTTCCGCGTGATCGCCGATACCCGCGTGCGCCAGGAAGAACAGCGCCTGCGCCGCGACGACCGCTGGCAAGAAGGCGGTGACGGCCAGTCTGACGAGAACGACGATTCGGGCGAATTTGGCGTGGAAAGCGAATTCCCTGCCTTCGACCAACCGCCGGTCTACACCCGCCGCGAGCGCGAGGACCGACCCGAACGCCCCGAACGGACTGCATCCGAACGGACCGGTGAGGCGACCACTACGGATCGCGGTCAGGATCGACCGGCATCGCAATCCAATTACCGGCGCCGCGATGAACGACCGGCCTATGATGGCTCTGGCGACAACCCATCACGCGGCGATGGCGGCGAAGAGCAGGCGGCAGCCGATTGGACTGGCACCCCGAACGACGCATCAAATGTGACGCAATCGAGCGACGAACCCACCGCTTATGAGCCGCCTGAAAATCCGTTCCTGCGGGAAAATCGCGGTGCGCGCGGCTTGCGTCCCCGGCGTGAGGACCGTCGTCCCCGCCGCGAAGATCGTCCGGAAACTGCCACGCTGGGCGAAACCCCGGATAATGACCGGAGCGCCCGTGCCTTGTCCGCCGGGATCGACCCGGAAACATTGCCGCCCTCGTTCACGGTTCCCCGCGACGAGCCCGCCGCCGTTATCGACGAAACGCCCGCGCCTGCCCCGCGCCGCCGCGCGCGGCGCAAGTCCGTGGACGATGCAGGCGAGCCGATCCAGTCGTTGATCTGATTCGCCTGGAGCGTAATGACAAAAAGTGGGTACCGGTTTTTGTCCTTAGATCGTCGGGCCATCAATCTGAATCGCCCACCAAACCCGTCTACCCTGAGCTTGTCGAAGGGCTGCACTTCTTACTTGAGGCTGGGCGAGCAGCACGAAAAAAAGGACAGTGCTTCGACAAGCTCAGCATGGACGGGGTGTGGCGCAGACTTAGCGCGATTTGCTCTAAATCACGCGAAAACAAAGTTTAGAAAGCATGATGCGATCCTTTCCTATCGCATCATGCTTTAGTTTCCAGCCGGGAAAACCGGCTGGCAAAAGCCCGCTGGTGCGTGGCTGGCGCGTGTGTCGCAACTGGCTGGCCGCGCATCCCCACGGTTGCGCGCTGCTGCTGGGAACTATCGCTGCTTGCGGATTTCAGCCGCTGGGCTGGTGGCCCGCGACGTTGATCGGGTTGGCTGGGCTGATTGCACTGATCGCGGGCGCGCCGCGTGGCCGAAACGCGGCGTTGCTGGGTTGGCTGTGGGGCCTCGGCCATTTCACCCTTGGCAACAATTGGATCGCCACCGCTTTTACCTATCAGGCGAAGATGCCACCGTCGCTCGGCTGGGCGGCGGTGGTGTTGCTGGCTGCCTATCTGGCGGTATATCCGGCTTTGGCCGCGTGGCTGGCCTGGATGATGGCCGGTGGCTCCAAGGCGGCAATCGTGCTGGCGATTGCGGGCAGTTGGATCGTCAGTGAATGGCTGCGCAGTTGGGTTTTCACCGGCTTTGCCTGGAACCCGCTGGCCGCGGCGGCGCTGGGCTCTTTCACTCATCCGGGGTTGTCGGCGCTGTTGCCGTGGCTGGGTACCTATGCCTTGTCGGGCGTTGTCGTGCTGATTTCCGGCTGCTGGTGGGCGGTGCTGGCGCGTGGAAAGTTCGACGCTGCGGCGGTCGCCTTTTTGGCCGCGCCGATCGTGCTGCTGCTGCAACCGGGCCATGTCGGCCCGCGTGATCCACTCGGGAAAATCGCTTACACGCTGGTCCAGCCGAACATCGACCAGGCCACGCTGGATGATCCGCAGTTCTTTCAGGACCATTTCCTCGCCGCTGCGACGCTATCCAATTCGGCCGCACCGGGATTGCGGCGGGTGGTGCTGTGGCCCGAATCGGGCGTGCAGGATTACCTGCGCGATGGCTATCCGCCCGCCTATTACCGCGCCACCACCTTTGCTGGCGACCCGGCGTTGGCCCGAGCGCGGCTGGGCCAGGTGATCGGCCCCGGCAGCCTGCTGTTGACTGGCGCGGTCGATGTGGATTTTCGCGGGGATCGCGTGCTGGATGGCCGCAACGTTGTCACTGCGGTGGACGAGCACGGCGCCATTCGCGGCAACTATGCCAAGGCGCATCTGGTGCCTTATGGCGAATATCTGCCCGAACGCACGTGGCTGGAGCCGCTGGGGCTGGCCCGACTGGTGCCCGGCGACATCGATTTTCGCCCCGGTCCGGGCGCGCAGACGCTCGACCTGGGACCATGGGGCCGCGCAGGCATCCAGATCTGCTATGAGATCATCTTTTCCGGCCAGGTCGTCGATCGCGTCCAACGCCCGGACTATATCGTCAATCCATCCAATGACGGCTGGTTCGGCAGTTGGGGGCCGCCACAACACCTTGCGCAGGCTCGGCTGCGCGCGATCGAGGAGGGATTGCCGGTGCTGCGCCCCACCCTCAGCGGGATCAGCGCGGTGATCGACGCCGATGGCATTATACGCGGGGTCATCCCGCGCGGACAGGCCGGACGCGTGGATGGAACGATTCCCCGCGCCCATCCGCCAACGCTGTTTGCGCGGCTTGGCAACGGGCTGGCGCTGGGCTGGGCGGCGATTTTGCTGGTGTTGTCTATGGTTGCCACGCGGCGTCAACGGGGCTAGACGCGCGGACATAAAGATTCCTTTATATGGCAGGATATCATGCGCGGCGATTATCTGTTCACTTCCGAAAGCGTTTCCGAAGGCCATCCCGATAAGGTCGCCGATCAGATCAGCGACGCCATCGTCGATCTGTTCCTGGCCAAAGACCCCGAAGCGCGCATCGCCTGCGAAACGCTGACGACGACGCAACTGGTGGTGCTGGCCGGCGAAATCCGCTGCAAGGGCGTTTACGAGGACGGCGCCTGGGTCAACGGAGCGCAGGCCGAAATCGAGGCGGCAGTCCGCGCCACGGTCAAGCGGATCGGCTATGAACAGGACGGTTTTCACTGGCAGAACCTGGAATTCATCAATCGCCTGCACGGCCAATCCGTCGATATCGCCCAAGGCGTCGATGCCAGCGGCAACAAGGACGAAGGCGCGGGCGACCAGGGCATCATGTTCGGCTATGCCTGCGACGAAACCCCCGATCTGATGCCCGCCACGCTCTATTACAGCCACAAAATCCTGCAACGCATGGCCGCCGACCGCCATTCCGGCGCGGCGCCTTTCCTGGAACCGGACGCCAAGAGCCAGGTCACGCTGCGCTTCCATGACGGCAAGCCATCCGCCGCCACCGCCATCGTCGTCTCCACCCAACACGCCCCCGGCTATGACAGCGGCGACCAGGAGGCCGAGTTGAAGGCCTATGTGAAATCGGTGGTGGCCGACCTGCTGCCCGCCGCATGGCTGTCGAATGACACGGTTTACCATATCAATCCCACCGGCACTTTCGAAATCGGCGGCCCCGATGGCGACGCTGGCCTGACCGGACGCAAGATCATCGTCGACACCTACGGCGGCGCCGCCCCCCACGGCGGCGGCGCGTTCAGCGGGAAAGACCCGACCAAAGTCGATCGCTCAGCGGCTTACGTGGCGCGCTATCTGGCCAAAAACGTCGTCGCCGCCGGGCTGGCCGCACGCTGCACCATCCAGCTAGCCTACGCCATCGGCGTCTCCGCCCCGCTATCGCTCTACGTCAACAGCCACGGCACCGGCACCGTGGGCGACGACCGGCTGGAAGCCGCGATCACCAAAGTCGCCCAGGAACGGTTAGGCGGCCTGACCCCGCGCGGCATCCGCACCGGCCTGGGCCTGAACAAGCCGATCTACGCCGGGACAGCGGCCTATGGGCATTTTGGTCGGCAAGCCGAGGGCGATTATTTCCCGTGGGAGCGCACGGATTTGGTCGAAGCATTGAAGGCTGCGACGGCTTAAGCGCGGGAAAGCATAGTCGAAGGTGAAGATGCGAGGGCCATGGGCCCTCGCGC